>CASUON010000420.1 GCA_949457475.1 uncultured Lachnospiraceae bacterium | reverse complement strand
GGCGTAAAGGAATAGATTTCCTCCCCCATCGGAAGTACGACAATCCCGCCCGGATGCTGCCCCGTCGTACGGCGGATGCCGACGCAGCCTTGCACAATGCGGTTGATCTCGCAGTAGCGCTTATGTATGCCCTGCTCTTCGTAATAGCGCTTGACATAGCCAAACGCGGTCTTATCCGCCAGCGTGCCGATCGTCCCGGCGCGGTAAGTCTGCCCGGCGCCAAAGATCACTTCGGTATATTTATGCGCCTTGCTCTGGTAATCGCCGGAAAAATTCAGGTCAATATCCGGCTCTTTATTTCCTTTAAATCCAAGGAACGTCTCAAACGGGATGTCAAACCCGGCCTTTACAAGCAGCTTGCCGCAATGCGGGCACAGCTTATCCGGCATATCGCAGCCTGCGCGCCCGGCGTACGCTTTTACCTCATCCGAATCAAAATCGCTGTAGTGGCAGTTCGTACAATAATAGTGCGGGCTTAGCGGGTTGACTTCGGTAATGCCGGCCATCGTAGCCACAAACGAAGAGCCGACCGAACCGCGGGAGCCTACGAGGTAGCCGTCTTCATTGGATTTCCATACAAGCTTTTGGGCAATGATGTACATGACGGCATAGCCGTTGGATATAATGGAATTTAACTCGCGCTCCAGCCGTTTGTGCACAACGTCCGGCAGGTTTTCGCCATACATCTCGCGGGCTTTGCTATAGCAGATATCCCGCAGCATCTGGTCTGAATTCTCAATAACCGGCGGCGCTTTATCCGGCCGTACCGGGGAGATTTTTTCACACATATCGCTAATCAAATTCGGGTTTGTAATGACGACTTCTTCCGCCTTCTCCCGCCCCAGGTACGCAAACTCTTCCAGCATTTCTTCCGTCGTATGCAAAAACAGCGGCGCCTGCTCGCCGGCGTCCTTATAGCCGTGCCCGGACATAATAATCCTGCGGTATATTTCGTCTTCCGGATTTAAAAAATGCACGTCGCAGGTAGCTACGACCGGCTTATGGAAGTCTTCGCCAAGCTGGATGATTTTGCGGTTAATATCTTCCAAGTCTTCTACGGTATTGACCGGGTACTTTTCCTCCCGCAGCATAAACGCATTGTTGCCGTTTGGCTGGATTTCCAGATAGTCATAAAAACGCACAATCCTTGCAACCTCTTCCTGCGGCCTGCCAAGCAAAATCGCCTGGTACAGCTCACCTGCCTCGCAGGCGGAGCCAAGCAGCAGCCCTTCGCGGTATTTCATCAGCTCGCTTTTGGGAATCCTCGGGCGCTTGTGGAAATATTTTAAGTGCGACAGCGACACCAGGCGGTATAGATTTACGCGCCCATAGTCGTTTGTAGCCAAAATAATCGCATGGTAGACCGGCATTTTGCCAATCTGCTGCGGCGTCGCCTTCCCCTTCTCATTTAACGTATCAAGGTCATCAATGCCGCGTTTATGCAGCATTTCAATAAACTTTACGAAAATCTCCGCCGTACACTGCGCGTCGTCGACCGCACGGTGGTGGTTTTGCAGGGAAATCTGCAGTTCCTTTGCCACGGTATCCAGCTTGAAACGGTTTAGCTGCGGCAGCAGATACCTTGCCATCGGCACGGTATCTACCACGGTAAAGGAGCAGCCCAACCCTAGCGTCTCGCAGTTTTTGCGGATAAACCCCATATCAAAGTCCGCGTTGTGCGCCACCATTACGCAGCCTTTGCAAAATTCCATAAACTGCGGCAGTATTTCGGCAATATCCGGTTCGTTTTCCACCATATCGTCCCGGATGCTGGTCAGCTGTTCAATATGGTATGGGATTGGGACTTTCGGGTTTACAAACCGGGAAAACCGGCCTACAATCTTACCTTCCACAACCTTTACAGCTCCGATCTCAATGATCTGGTGGACATTCGGGCTTAATCCAGTCGTCTCCAGGTCGAAGACGACAAACGGCTCCGTAAGCGCCTGCCCCTGCGATCCATACACGATGCTCTTTAAATCATCGACCAGGTAGGCCTCCACGCCATAGATCACTTTAAAATCCGAGCCTTTTGGTATCGCGTGGTTGGCGATCGGAAACGCCTGTATCGCGCCATGGTCGGTAATCGCTATGGACGTATGCCCCCAAGCGGCCGCCTGTTTGATAATATCCGACACATCCGAAATCCCGTCCATATCGCTCATTTTTGTATGGCAGTGCAGCTCCACCCGCTTGCGCTCGCTCGTATCCATCCGCGGCACCGTAAAGTCCGCAATCTTTTTAATGCCGGAAATCGAGCTTAACGTCAGCTCGCTGTCAAACCGGTCGTATGCCGTGACCCCTTTTAATTTTAAAAACGCCCCTTTTTTCACTTCCGACAAAAGCTCTTCGAGCATGTCATTTTTGGAAAATATCTTAATTACAA
>CASUON010000419.1 GCA_949457475.1 uncultured Lachnospiraceae bacterium | reverse complement strand
CGTCGTGCCAGTGGGGCTGACCAAATACCGGGAAGGCCTGGAGCCATTGGAGCCATTTACAAAAGAAGACGCCAGGGACGTGCTGCAGGCGGTGCACCGCTGGCAGCAGGTATGTATGCGGCAATGGGGCATCCACTTTGTCCATGCTTCGGATGAATGGTATCTGATGGCGGGGGCGCAGCTGCCGCCGCAGGAGCAGTATGAAGGCTATGTACAGCTGGAAAATGGCGTGGGGATGCTGCGCCTGCTGCTGGATGAATTCCGCAGTGCGCAGTATGCGAAGGAGAAGGATCACAACGCGCGCTGCGTTGCAGGAGCTGAAGAAACAAGCCGGACGGGGGAAGAAGCGCGCAACGCGTGCTGCGTTGCAGGGGTTGAAGAAACGAGCCAGACGAAGGAGAAGGATCGCAACGCGCGCTACGGTGCGGGAGCTGAAAAAACAAGCCGGACGGGGGAAGAAGCGCGCAACGCGCAGCGCCAGAAAGGGAAAGTGCGGCTCAGTGTCGCGACCGGGGTGTTGGCCGCGCCTTATATAGAACTGCTGGCGCAGGAATTTATGCGCAGCCATCCGGAAAAAGAGATTGTAGTGTACGCGGTGCGCAATGACTTTTTTGGCGAACGCATTACGGTATCCGGGCTTTTGACCGGGCGCGACTTGCTGGCGCAGCTGGCGGGCCGGGATTTGGGGGAGCGGCTGCTTTTGCCATGCAACCTGCTGCGCAGCGGGGAAGAGGTATTTTTGGATGATATGTCTGTTTCAGATTTGAAAAGGGCTTTACAAGTAGAAATAGTTATTGTAAACTCTAACGGGCAGGAGTTGTATCATGCATTTTCCATGTAGAATAGGAGATAGTAAAAATGAGTAAACCAATCGTAGCAATTGTAGGGCGTCCGAATGTCGGGAAATCTACGTTGTTTAATGCGCTTGCCGGTTCTAGGATATCTATTGTACAGGATACGCCGGGGGTGACCAGGGACAGGATTTATGCGGATGTATCCTGGCTGGATAGAGATTTTACCATGATCGATACCGGCGGGATTGAGCCTGACAGCAAAGATATTATTTTATCGCAGATGCGCGAGCAGGCCCAGATTGCCATTGATACGGCAGATGTGATTATTATGCTTACCGATGTGCGCCAGGGGCTTGTGGACGCGGATTCCAAAGTGGCGGATATGCTGCGGCGTTCCAAAAAGCCGGTAGTGCTTGTTGTCAATAAAGTGGATGATTTTCAAAAATTTATGATGGATGTTTATGAGTTTTACAACCTGGGGCTGGGGGAGCCGATGCCGGTGTCTGCAGTGTCCAAGCTCGGCTTTGGGGATATGCTCGACGAGGTGGTAAAACATTTTCCAGAATACGGGGAAACGGAGGCTGAAGACGAGCGTCCGAAAATAGCAATTGTAGGAAAGCCAAACGTAGGCAAGTCGTCCCTGGTCAATAAATTATGCGGCAAAGAACGCGCCATTGTGTCGGATATTGCGGGCACGACAAGGGACGCAGTGGATACGGAAGTTACTTGCGATGGGAGGCAGTACGTATTTATTGATACGGCCGGCATCCGCCGCAAGAATAAAATCAAAGAAGAAATCGAACGCTACAGCATTATACGCGCCGTCGCCGCGGTAGAGCGTGCGGATGTGGTCGTCATTTTAATCGACGGAACCGAAGGCGTAACGGAACAAGACGCAAAGATTGCCGGGATTGCGCATGACAGGGGCAAAGGGATTATCATTGCGGTAAATAAATGGGACATTGTGGAAAAGGATGACAAGACGATATACCGCCAAAGCGAACGAATCCGCCAGGTATTAAGCTTTATGCCGTACGCGGAGATATTATTCTTGTCGGCGAAGACTGGGCAGCGTCTGCACAAGCTGTTTACGCTGATTGATATTGTGATCCAGAATAATTCTATGCGCGTTGCGACCGGCGTATTAAACGAGATTATGGCGGAGGCGGTAGCAATGCAGCAGCCGCCGTCTGACAAGGGCAAACGTTTAAAGCTGTATTATATTACGCAGGCAAGTGTAAAGCCGCCGACATTTGTCATCTTTGTAAATGATAAGTCACTGATGCATTTTTCTTATACGAGGTATCTGGAAAACCAGATCCGGGAGGCGTTTGGATTTCGCGGGACGGCGCTGAGGTTTTTTATCCGCGAAAGAAAGGAAGGCAGGCCATGACATCGGCACGTATTATTTCGATCCTGATAGGATATTTGTTTGGGCTGTTTACAACCGGTTATTTTTATTCCAAGCATGTGCATGTGGATATCCGCCAGATGGGCAGCGGGAATATTGGAACGACAAATACATTTCGCACGCTTGGAAAGAAGGCGGGGACACTTGTATTTTTGGGGGATGGTTTTAAAGGGGTGTTTGCGGTGCTGCTTGTATGGCT
>CASUON010000418.1 GCA_949457475.1 uncultured Lachnospiraceae bacterium | reverse complement strand
ACAAAGTATCCGGCATGGATGAACAAAGCATTTGAGCCAGGCAAAAGGAAGGCAAACAAAGTAAAATGAAACGGAGTGGCCGCAGATAAAAAAGCTGCAATCAAAGAAACATAGCATCTGCAAAAAAATCATCTGACGATGGAGAAAGCGTAAAACGGGGTATAAAAAATGTTAAAAATCAAAGAGTATGTAAAAGCAGAGAGCCTAGAGCAGGCGTATGAACTGAATCAGAAACGCAGCAGCCGGATTATAGGCGGAATGCTCTGGATGAAGATGTGCAATACGCAGATTCAAACGGCCATTGACTTGTCCGGACTGGGGCTTGGCGGCATAGAAGTGACAGAAGATGAAATAAGGATCGGCTGCATGGCGACTTTGAGGGACTTGGAATTAAATGCCGAGCTGGATGAATTAAGCCATGGCATGGTAAAAGCGTGCGTAAGGCATATCGTAGGGGTGCAGTTTCGCAACCTCGCTACCATTGGCGGCAGCATTTACGGCAGGTTTGGATTTTCAGACGTACTTACGGCATTTCTAGCGCTGGACAGTTACGTGGAACTGTACCGGGCGGGGATCCTGCCGCTTTGTGAATTTGCGGAACAAAAAAAAGACAATGATATTTTAGTGCGGGTCATTGTGAAGAAAACGCCAGGCAGGCAAGTATACCTTACGCACCGTAATACAAAGACCGATTTTCCGGTGCTGGCAGTCGCTATTTCCAGCGACAGCCGCGGCGCGAGGGTTGTCGCTGGGGCAAGGCCGGCGCGGGCGATTTGTACCGAAATACCGGCGGAATGGAAACGCAGGCTGGATACCGGAGATTGCCGGGAAAGCGAAATTAGCCAGATGGCGGCCACGCTTGCGCAAAAAATCCCAATGGGCAGTAATATGCGCGCAAGTGCGCGTTACCGCAGCCATCTGGCAAAAATATTGATACAAAGAGGGCTGGATAAGCTCCAAAAAGAGGAGGAAAGGCAGGATGCAGATTAGCCTTATACTAAACGGAAAAAACATAACAGAAGATATCGCACCGGATTTGCTGCTGATAGATTTTGTGAGAAACCATAAATGCTATAGTGTCAAGAGAGGATGTGAGACATCAAATTGTGGGCTGTGTACTGTATTTTTAGACCAAAAACCCGTATTGTCCTGTGCCATCCTGGCTGCAAGGGCAGATGGCCATAGGGTGGATACGCTGGAGGGCCTGCAAAAGGAAGCGACAGAATTTGGCGCGTTTTTAGCGGACGAGGGTGCGGACCAGTGCGGTTTTTGCAACCCCGGAATGATTATGAACGCGATTGCGTTATTTCGGGAAAATCCGGACCCGTCTGACGATGAAATCAAGGAATACCTGGCTGGAAACCTGTGCCGCTGCAGCGGCTATGAGGGACAGCTTCGCGGAATACGTTCATTTTTGGAATATAAAAAGCGAGGAGGTTCGGTATGCAATCAATAGGAAAACCTATCAGAAAAATAGATGCACAGGCGCTGGTAACCGGACAGCCGGTTTATACAGAAGATTTGGCATCCAAGGACTGTCTCGTTGTAAAATTACTGCGCAGTCCCTGTGCAAACGCTTTTATCCGCACGGTAAAAACAGATGCGGCGAGCAAAGTGCCGGGCATCGAAGCGGTTTATACTTGGGAAGACGTACCGCAGCACCGCTTTACGCTGGCTGGGCAGACCTATCCGGAACCAAGCCCGTACGACCGGCTGATTTTGGACCGCCATGTCCGTTATGTTGGTGACCCGGTTGCAATTGTCGCCGGGGAGACGGAAGAATGTGTGGACCAGGCTTTGAAATTAATAAAAACAGAATACGAGCTGCTGCCGGCAGTGCTGGATTTCCATGAAGCAAAAGACAATCCGGTGGCGATACATCCGGAGGACAGCTGGAAAGCGCTCTGCCCGGTGGGGGCGGATGCAAAGCGCAACTTGTGTGCGACAGGGGAAAGCCATGACGGGGACGTAGAGGCTGTGCTGGCGGAATGTGAAGTAGTAGTCGAAGAAAAGTACCATGTAAAAGCCGTCCAGCAGACAATGATGGAGACATTCCGTACGGTCTGCTACCTGGATACGTACGGGCGGCTGAACGTTATGAGCTCTACGCAAATCGTATACCACGTGCGCAGAATCCTTTCGAATGCGCTTGGGATTCCAAAGTCCAAAATACGCGTCTTTAAGCCGCGCATCGGCGGCGGCTTCGGGGCAAAGCAGACAGCGGTATCCGAAGTATACCCTGCGTTTGTGACATGGAAGACCGGCAAGCCGTCCAAAATTGTATTTACGCGCAACGAATCTTTGACCGCTTCATCGCCGCGGCATGAAATGGAGGTATCAGTTACGCTGGGCGCGGATAAGGACGGCACGCTACGGGCGCTGGATATGTATACATTATGCAATACCGGGGCG
>CASUON010000417.1 GCA_949457475.1 uncultured Lachnospiraceae bacterium | reverse complement strand
CCTGCCCGCCATACTCCATATGCTCATTTTGCCACTCCACACGCTCCCAGCCCGCGCCGAATACCGTTACCCGCACACCGTGCTCCGTCAAAGCGCGCACTGCCTGTTCACGGTAAAACGACACGGCAAAATTGTCAACAAAACGAAGCTTTGCAATTATGCCGCCCAGTTTCTTGTCATCCCAATACACCCCCATCTGCTGCAGGCACTGTTCCAACACATACTCTGTCGTAAGATGCGGGTTTTGTATCAGCTGTTCCAACGCGGACTGTACAAGCGCGAACGCGTCAATTTCCGTAATTTTCCCAAGGTCTGGGATCAGCCCTTCCGCCGCATACCGCGACAGCCCGCCCGCGTATAATACGTCGATCGGCCGCTCACAAAGCGGGGGAGCGTCGTTTTTTGCATCAGTTTCTATACCGGCGTGCGGAAAGAAACGCACATCTGAAACATTCGGGAAAAACCGTTTCACATATTCCACATGATTTCGATCCATGCAAAGCAGACGCATCTGTCCAGGCGCCGTCTCGATTGCCTGCTGGTAATGGAACGGATGGTCCATTAAGATATTAAAAAACGGAATCTGAAAATGATCCCATAGATTCGTTTCCCCATCCAATTCCAAATGCATGCCTATGTTGTTAAAGGAAATAACGGCGGTCACCGGCGTTAACAGGAATGCTTTCAGCCGCGTCATCTCCTGCTCCATATGCGCAGCGTCCAAAACCAGGCATTCCGCCCCCTGCGCCGCGCAAATCCGCATAAATTCAAACGTATATAAATCCAGCGTTTTGATCAAACCTTCAAAAAAAATATAACGTCTTTTCATCGCACTCCCCTCTATTTTCAGCCGTAGATTTCATAGGCTGCCGCCTAGTTGTGGCTCTAGCCGCATGAAGAAAAGCCATTTCAGGCTTTTCTGAAATGGCTTTGCGTTTACTCAAAAAATATCGTTTTATCTCCTTGAATGCGCATATTCGTCCGTTGTACGAAACCTGCGTATTCTTGTAAGACTTCCTTTTTCCGCTGTTCGGAAATTGCCTGCGGGTAGTCCAGATCGCCAATCCGGCTCTGCGCCGCGGATGTCTGGTAAGCGGCGTTCGACTGGGAACGGAACGCATACTCCAGGCCGTTTTGCTGTGCGCCTGTCTTTGCGCGCTGCCGGCTGACTTCGCTTAATGCATCCGTAATCTGCTTGGCATTATATTTGCCGGTCAAGCTGAATTTGCCAAGGCCGAGCGTTTCCAGGGCAGAATTTGACGTTCCAATCGTCGCCATTGCGCCCGAACCTTTTTGCGCGTTATAGCTCGGATTCGCCCCCTCCAGTATGTTCATGCGGCTGGAGACAGATTCCATCTCCGCCTGCTCTTCTTCTTTTTGCGCGGCCTCATCCGTCTGCGCCTGCGTGCGCTGGCGGCTAATCTCGGAAAGCGCGTCCGTGATCTGTTTGGAACTGTATTTCCCGGTCAGGCTGAACTTGCCAAGGCCGGTTGCTTCTAATTTTGAATTCGCGGTCTCGATCGTTGCCATCGCACCGGAATCTTTGGTCGGGGATATGCTGCTGGACCGGGCAGGCGTTGCTTCCTGCGCCTCCCTAAGATTGGTTTCCGCTAGCGTCTCATCCGAAAGCGCCTGCGTGCGCTGCTTGCTGATCCCGGTCAATGCGTCTGTAATCTGTTTGGAATTGTATTTGCCGGTAATGCTAAAATCGCCAAGCCCGATCGTTTCTATTGTAGAATTCGAAGTCGTAATAGAGGACATTTTACCGGCGCCGTCCGCAACCTGAAAGCCCAGGTTAGAGCCGTCCAAAAGTTTCTTGCCATTAAAATCAGCGGTCGAAGCGATCTGCGATATGCCGTCTTTTAGCACATCGATCTCCTGTTGGATCATCTCTTTATCCGACCCCGACATAAGCGAGCTGTTCGAGCGCGCTACTAGTTCATTCATTCTTTGCAGGTAATCATTCACGCCCGACTGCGCTACGTCTGTAATATTTGTCAGGCTTTTCATTACGCTGATGTTTTTCTTGCCTGCCTCATAGCTTCTTACCTGCTGTTCCTGCTTCTGGATAATCGCTGATTCTGCTGCCCCGTCTGATGCTTTTTGTATCTTTTTTCCACTGGCAAATTTTCCATAATCAGTGTATGAGGATCGAACTGGAAAAGAAATACTGTTCATATAGATTCCCCCTTTCAAAACGGTTAACAACATTTCCGTTGGCCGGTTAACTTTCATATATTATAGCTCAGAATGCCAAATATTGCAATATTGCAATCGGGCGTATTTGAAAATTCCGTTGCCAAGAGGTGGCTTTTCACGGGGCGGGGATATTCTGGAACATTTTTTAGGTTCTGTGCTACCCGGACGCTGGAGCCAGGCCGCAAGCCCTCTCTGATGCTCCAGCTTCGGGATGTAAGAAATTCTAAGCATTCTGCGTAAAAGTATCCATACCG
>CASUON010000416.1 GCA_949457475.1 uncultured Lachnospiraceae bacterium | reverse complement strand
CCCGGAGCGGAACATCCGGACGGGCCTGCTGCCTGGTTCCGGCGTCCGGGATACAGAAAAATTCACGGTTTGTTGGATAACAACCTATTAGTTCTCATTTTTAAGGGATATCCCTACCCCATGAAAAGTAATTAAAGTTACGCAAAGCATTTTTCAAACACGCTCTAGCAATTGACAAAGCGGGCGGAATCACCTATAATGAATAGCGTTTAGCCAAGAGTAGGCATCCCCGTGCGTGTTGAACCTGCGGCACAGGGGAACATCCAAAAAATAAGGAGCTTTTTTGACGATGAACCAATTATTACATACGCCGGAAGGAATGCGGGATATTTACAACGGAGCCTGCGAGAAAAAGTTGTACCTGGAGGACAAACTCCACGGCATATTAAGGGCCTATGGATGCCGCCCAATCCAGACGCCGTCGATTGAATTTTTCGATATCTTTGGAAAAGAGATTGGTACGACCAAATCTAGGGATTTATATAAATTTTTTGACCGCGAAGGCAATACGCTTGTGCTTCGGCCGGATATTACGCCTTCGATCGCGCGCTCGGCCGCGAAATATTATATGGAAGAAGAGCTGCCGGTGCGCCTTTGCTATAAAGGCAACACCTTTATCAATTCCGGGAGCCTCCAAGGCCGGCTGAAAGAATGTACGCAGCTTGGCGCAGAGTTGATCGGCGTACATACGATGGACGCCGACGCCGAAATACTATCTATGATTGTGGAATGCTTTCTGGCCGCCGGCTTAAAAGATTTCCAGATTAGCGTCGGGCATGTGGACATTTTACAGGGTATGATGGATGCCGCCGGATTTGACGAAGACGAAGAAGAGTACGTGCGCGACTTAATTATGAACAACAACTTCTTTGGCGTGGAAGAATTTACCGACAGCAGGCAGATGGAGCCGCAGCTGAAAAAGCTGTTCAGCGTCATTGGCAAGCTCTATCCGTCCGCGGAAGATTTCCAGGAAATCAAGCAGGCGGCGCAGGCGTATGAAAAAGTTTATGCTGCAATCAGCCATCTAGAACAGCTGCAGTCGCTGCTGCTGCTATATGGCATTGAAAAATACGTCAGCTTCGAACTGGGCATGATCAGTAGCTACCAGTATTATTCCGGCGTAATCTTCCGGGGCTATACGTACGGCAGCGGAGAGCCGATCGTAAAAGGCGGGCGTTATGACCGTCTGCTGCACTATTTTGGGAAAAAAGCGCCTGCGATAGGCTTTGTCATCGTGACAGACCAGCTGATGAGCGCGTTATCCAGCCAAAACATCGAAGTCCCGCTGAATTACCATACGCAGCTTGTCGTATACGACGACGCCCACAGGGAAGACGCGATTATTTACGCGAAAAAACAGCGGACAGCCGGATGCAGCGTAGGGCTGCTTTTACGGGAAGGCGCAAAGACGCATGCGGATTACGAAGCGTATGCCGCCCGCAACCAGATTACGAGACTACTATTTATGGATGGAGAATAGATTCGTGGAGGAAAAAAAATATTTAACGTTTGCACTCGGAAAAGGCAGGCTGGCAAGGCAGACACTGGAACTGTTTGAACGCATCGGCATTACCTGTGAAGAGATCAAAGACAAAGACACTAGAAAGCTGATTTTTGTAAATGAAGCGCTGCGCATGCGGTTCTTCCTGGCAAAAGGCCCGGACGTACCGACGTACGTCGAATATGGCGCCGCCGATATCGGCATTGTCGGAGAAGATACCATTTTGGAAGAAAACCGCAAAATATACGAGGTATTAGACCTTGGGTTCGGCAAATGCCGGATGTGCGTCTGCGGCCCGAAAAAAGCGGGGGAGCTGTTGCGGCACCATGAGCTGATCCGCGTAGCGTCCAAATACCCGCGCATTGCCAAAAATTATTTTTATAACAAAAAGCATCAGACGGTAGAAATCATCAAATTAAACGGCTCCATTGAGCTGGCGCCGATCGTGGGGTTATCCGAAGTGATCGTAGACATTGTAGAGACCGGTTCCACACTGCGGGAAAACGGCCTGGAAGTACTCGAAGAAGTGTGTCCGCTGTCCGCCCGTATGGTCGTAAACCAGGTAAGCATGAAGATGGAGCACGCGCGTATCACCAGCCTGATTACAGAACTGAGAAAAGAACTAAATAAAGAATGAAATAAAGAATGAAACAGATAACAGCTGCAAAAGGAATTTGAAATACGGAACCAAAAACGCAGCTGTAAAAGAAAAAGCAAGGAGCGTAGCGAATGAATATTGTAAAACTTACAAAAGAAACAACCGCGGATATTTTAGACAAGCTGCTAAAGCGGAGCCCAAACAGTTACGGCGCATATGAAAGCCGCGTCAACGAAATTGTAGAACAAGTGCGCGCCCGCCGCGACGAGGCGCTCTTTGCCTACACCAGGCAGTTTGACGGCGCCGACATCAATGCAGGCAATGTAAAAGTAACCGCGGAGGAAACCGCGGAAGCCTACCGGCAGGTTGCCCCGTCGTTTCTGGAGGTCAT
>CASUON010000415.1 GCA_949457475.1 uncultured Lachnospiraceae bacterium | reverse complement strand
TGCCTGATCCCGGCGTCCGGGATACAAAAATATGTACAGTTTATACCGAAAACTCAGGAAAAGCTTGTAAATTACACATCCAACGACTATAATAAACTTCGAACATGTCTTTTCCATGGAGGTGGCCTATGTTGTACCATTATACCGGCTTCGAGGCGTTCGACGGCATTATCCGCTGCGCGCAGCTGCGGCTGAATAATATCTTGAATATGAACGATGCTTCTGAGATGCGGCTGTTTATGAACGGCATCTGCAGATCCGTTGTGGAACGGTTGCAGATGGATCACGAAGAAGAAAAAATACTTTGGACAGAATCCTTTTTCCAAAAAGAGCTTGCCGAAGAATTCCATTATTCGGCATATGCCGCCTGTTTTTCGAGATACCGGGACGACGCGGCGCAATGGGAACGGTACGGGCATCTAGGCCAAGGCGTGTGCATCGCTTTCTATGAAGACCTTATGCAGCGGATGGTAGGCGGCATCGTCTCCTTGCAAGAGGTATATTACCAAGAGGACATGCGCGAACACCGGCTGGCGGATGAAATCTACCGGGTCATCCGAAACAGCCGCAAAAATCCGCAGCACCTGCCCCGCCTACAGGAACTTATGAACGAGGCATGGGTGCAGTCCGCCGCCTTTAAACATCCTTCGTTTGCGTGTGAAAGGGAATTCCGCCTGGTCATTTCCCCGTTTATTTCCAATGAACTTGCGATTGAGCCAAAATACCATGTATCGAAAGGCCGGATCAAGAAATATTACCCGCTGGATTTAAACCAGATGTGCGGCCACTTAGGACTCCAGCTTGCCGACCTGGTCGGCGAGATCATCATTGGCCCGACCTCATCGCAGTCCCTTCCAATTTTGCAGGATTATCTAAAAGACTGCGGGCTGGAAGTACTAAGCGATAAGATCAGCATGTCCAGATGCCCGCTGCGCAAGTACCCGGTATAGGGCGTATAAAAAGTAGAAGCCGCAAGCTTCGGCGCATAATCGCTTTAGTCATAAAATATCAATATGTTCTCCTGCCAGCGCTTTATTCATGCTGCGTACAGCGCAGAATTTCCCGCACATCGAACAGGTGTCCTCATGCTCCGGTTTTCGTTCCGCACGGATATCTTTCGCCGTCTGCGGGTCCAGCGCGCACGCCCACTGCGTTTCCCAGTCAAGCGCTCTTCTGGCGTCCGCCATCCGGTCGTCTACTAGCCTGGCGCCGCGGACGCCTTTGGCAATATCCGCCGCATGCGCGGCAATCCGCGAGGCAATCACCCCCTGCTTTACATCTTCCACATTCGGGAGTGCAAGATGTTCCGCCGGCGTTACATAACACAAAAACGCCGCGCCGTTTGCCGCCGCTACCGCCCCGCCGATCGCCGCCGTAATGTGGTCGTATCCTGGCGCAATATCCGTGACCAAAGGCCCTAAGACATAAAATGGGGCGCCGCAGCAAACAGACTGCTGGATTTTCATGTTTGCGGCAACCTGGTCTATCGGCATATGGCCAGGCCCTTCTACCATCACCTGGACATCTTTTTCCCATGCACGTTTTGTCAGTTCCCCCAGCCGGACGAGCTCCTCTATCTGGCAGGCGTCCGAAGCATCCGCAAGGCACCCCGGGCGGCAGGCGTCCCCAAGGGAAACCGTAACATCATATTCCCTGCATATCTCAAGTATTTCATCGTAATATTCAAAAAACGGATTTTCATTCCCGGTCATACACATCCACGCAAATACTAACGATCCACCGCGGGAAACGATATTCATTTTCCGGTTCTGTTTGCGTATCTGTTCGACCGTTTTACGGGTAATCCCACAGTGGAGCGTAACAAAATCCACCCCATCCTGCGCGTGCATGCGTACCACGTCCAAAAAATCCTGCGCGGTCAGCGTATCCAGATCCCGCTGGTAATGAATCACAGAATCATAGACCGGCACCGTCCCGACCATTACCGGGCACTCGCTTGTCAGTTTCCTGCGAAACGGCGCAGTATCCCCATGGGAGGATAAATCCATAATTGCATGGGCGCCCATATGGACTGCTTCCATTACTTTTTCCATTTCCGCACGGTAATCTTTACAGTCGCGGGACACCCCAAGGTTGACGTTGACCTTGGTCTTCAGCATCGAGCCTATGCCTTCCGGTTCTAAGCATTTGTGGTTTTTATTCGCGCAGATCACGACCTTTCCTTCTGCCACAAGCGGGCGCAACTCTTCTACGGACATCGACTCTTTACATGCGACCGTTTTTAGCTCTTCTGTTATAATGCCTTTCCTCGCCGCTTCCATTTGCGTCGTAAAAGTTCTCATCTTTCCTGTTTCCTCCCTATTATTTTTATCTTTATGCCTTTCCTGTATCATCCCTGTTTCCAGGACATCAGGTTTTTTCCTGCCCATAACCAGCCTGATCGGCAGCTGGCTTTTTCCTGCCCATAACCGGCCTGATCGGCAGCTGGCTTTTTCCTACCCATAACCGGCATAATCGGCAGCTGGCTTTTTCCTGCCCATAACCGG
>CASUON010000414.1 GCA_949457475.1 uncultured Lachnospiraceae bacterium | reverse complement strand
TGGGGATGTGGAGTCCGGACTTGCCATTGCGGAAATGGTGGCTTCTTTGAGCAAACCAACGGTGTCCCTAGTGCTTGGCGGAAGCCATTCGATTGGCGTGCCGCTGGCTGTATCTACAGATTATTCTTTTATTGTGCCTACTGGTACGATGGTCGTACACCCGGTGCGGATGAATGGGATGGTAATTGGGGCGCCGCCTACGTATGAATATTTCAAACAGATGCAAGACAGGATTATCGGTTTTATCGCTTCCCACTGTAACGCGCGGGAAGACCGCTTAGAAAAACTGATGATGAATACGACGATGCTGACGAAAGACCTAGGCACGATCCTGGTAGGGGAAGAAGCGGTAAAAGAAGGCATTATCAGCGAAGTCGGCGGGATGAAAGAAGCGCTGCGCAAGCTGCATATGATGATCGAAGAAACTTAATATAAAAACTTGTTACCGTTCAGCCCAGGACTTTGCATTCACTGCAAAGTCCGTATGAATAAGTTGCGGCTATGGGAATCCAGCTCTTTGCCAAAGGCAAACTTCCAATGAGCCGGATTCTGTTACAGTGAAGCCGAAGGCTGATGTGTAACAAAAACTTTTATCCAGATTGTAGAAAGGGAATGACATTTACTGGAAATTATGATATCATAGGTTTATATGATGTTTTGACGGCAGAAAACGGGGCATGCGAAGCTTTCGTTTTTTGCTGCCAGTAAGGAGGCACAGTATGTCATTATTGGATGCAGTTTTTATGGGGCTGATTCAGGGGATTACGGAATTTTTACCGGTCAGCAGCTCCGGCCATCTCGCGCTGTTCCAGATTGCGTTTGGATTGGAAGAAGTGGGCGGCTTGTTATTCGATTGCCTGCTGCATTTTGGTACCTTGATTGCGGTTTTTGCAGTTTACCATCGGGATATCTGGAAAATGATCTGTGAAGGGTTTGCGATTATCGGGGACTTTTTTATTAATGTAGGAATTGCCGTTTCGCACCTGTTGGGCCATAAAGAAAAAAAATACCGCAAGATCATCCGAAATGGCTACCGCAAATTTGTCATGCTCGTCATTGTATCTACGATACCGACCGGGTTGATTGGCATCGCGGCTTCGGACTTAATCGAAGCGCTGTCGGAGATTTTGCTTGTACCGGGGATTTGTCTGATTATTACCGCCGTATTACTGTTTGTTGCAGACCGATGCAAAGAAGGAAGCAAGACGCCAAAACATGTCAGCTATACAAACGCATTTATTATCGGCATCTGCCAGGGGTTTGCGATACTGCCGGGCATTTCACGTTCCGGAACTACCATTACCGCCTGCCTAATCAGCGGCTTTGACCGCAAATTTGCAGTCAAATATTCTTTTATCATGTCGATCCCGGCGATCCTTGGCTCGCTTGTCTTACAGGTATTTAAGATCGAAGAGGCGGCGATTACCGCCAACCAGTGGATGTACTATCTTGCCGGCACGGCGGTTGCCGCGGTGGTAGGCTATATTTGTATTAAAATTATGTTGTATGTTGTACGGGAAAAGAAATATACGATCTTTTCCATTTATTGCCTAGTTGTCGGCATTGTTTCGATCTGCGCATATTTTATTATGGGGTCGGATATTTTATAATCAAAAAGAAAATGGGGGAATCAAATGGCTGCTCAGAAGCGTTCTTCATCTACGGACAGCAACCGCAAAAGTACGCCGGTTTCAGTAAAATACGAAGCTGTGCTATGGGGCGTACTGGCTTTTTCATTGGTCTTGTTTATCAGCAATTTTGGAATTGCCGGCAAAGCTGGCAATTTTATCAGCAGTATCTTTTTCGGGCTGTTTGGTATGATCGCTTACATATTTCCGCTTATGCTATTTGCAGGGACAGCGTTTATGATTGCAAATCGAAATAATACAATTGCAATGATAAAAGTAATGGCGTCAGTCGTATTTGTATTGTTCCTTTGCATGTTTTTGGAACTGATCGGCGGGGACCGCATGGGTGGTTCGCCGCTGGACGCCTTCCGCTGGTCTGTCGAGCACAAATATGGCGGCGGGCTGTTTGGCGGGCTGCTGACATGGATGGTCCGCTCCACGCTTGGAACGGTCAGCGCGTATATTATTGATATTATAGTAATGATTATCTGTATGATCCTGATAACCGAGCGTTCCCTCTGGAAAAAATTACAGTCCGGCGGCAAAAAAATGTATGTGACTGCCAAAAAAGAAACGGTACGCCAAAAGGAGCATTATACCGAGCGGCAGATGCGCCGCGTGGATAACAAAATATCCGGCGTATCTATGGACACTAGCATTAAAAACGCTGGGAAGGCCGGGCCTTCGGATGCGATCAACGAGCTGCGTCCAGACTCCGCGTTATCGATAGACTTTCCGATCCATTTGATGGGCCAGGAGCAGTCTGCGCAACAGCACAATATGCAGGAAGGCGTCCGCCAAAGGGCTGTAGTGGGTATGGATTTCCCCTTAGGCCAGGGGCAGCCCGCAAAACACTACAGCGGCCTAGCAGATGTTCGTCAAAATGCTGCGTCGGGCATGGATTTTCCCCTAAGCCAAGGCAGCCCGCGCA
>CASUON010000413.1 GCA_949457475.1 uncultured Lachnospiraceae bacterium | reverse complement strand
AAAATAAAGCAAAACAAGGTGCAGCAAACAAAATAAAGCAAAACAAGGTGCAGCAAACAAAATAAAGCAAAACAAGGTGCAGCAGTTGTCATACTGCTGCACCTTAATACAATAAAACCAATCACCCTATACCATAAGAAACCTGTATTTTATTGGCTGGTAGTCGCCCATCCCTACCGGGAGCGGAATGCCAGCCTTCATAAGCGCCGCGCCTGTATAGACCATCCCTGTTTCCACATCTTTATAATGCTCTTTTGGCTCCAGCCCTTCCAGATAGACGAGATGGATATGCGGGTTCGCCTCGTTGCGCAACTGCACGCCTTCTACCAGCGTTTCTTTCTTGTCTTTCGAGACAAACTGCCAGATCACGTAATCGTGGTTTTTAAACGGGTTGGACAAGCGGTAATAATCCCCAGTCTGAACGAGGTGTTCTTTTTCCTTATATTCCAGTATCTGCTTTTTCGCCAGCTCCTTTTCTTCCGGAGTAAGGTGCTCTAAATCCAGCTCATAGCCAAATGTCCCCGCGCCCGCGACAATTGCCCGCGTCTCAAACGGCGTATTGCGCCCGGTCTGGTGGTTCGGGCATACGCTGACATGGGAACCCATCGTGCTGATCGGATAGCCAAAGGACGTGCCGTACTGGATTTTCAGCCGGTCGATCGCGTCTGTATTGTCGCTGCACCAAATCTGCGGCGAATAGTACAGCATCCCCGCGTCAAAACGTCCGCCGCCGCCGCAGCAGTTTTCAAACAGCAGGTCCGGATACCTCGTAACCAGCTGTTCCATCATCTCATAAACGCCCAGTACATAACGATGGAATACTTCGCCCTGGCGCTCCGCCGGGAGTGCGGAAGAATAGACGTTCGCCACGCTACGGTTCATATCCCATTTTACATAATCTGCTCCACAGCTGTCCAGTACGTTAAAAATCTGCTTCATTACATAATCGCGGACTTCTTTCCTCGTAATATCCAGGTTTAGCTGGTGGCGGCTCCTGGTCATATGCCGCTGCGGGATGCGCAGTACCCAGTCCGGATGCTGCCGGTACAGATCGCTGTCTTCGGATACCATTTCCGGTTCAATCCACAGTCCAAACTTCATCCCCAGCGCTTTAATACGGGAAACCAGTTTCGGCAGCCCGCCTTTGATTTTATTCTCGTTTACTACCCAGTCGCCAAGCCCGGAGAAATCGGTATCCCGTTTCCCAAACCAGCCGTCGTCTAATACAAACATATCCAGGCCGATCTCTTTGGCTTCTTTTGCAATATTATACAGCTTTTCCTCGTCGAAGTTAAAATACGTCGCTTCCCAATTGTTGACCAGGATCGGCCTTGGCGCGGTTACATATTTGCTTCTGATTAGATTCGAACGGTACGCGTCGTGGTAGATTCGCGACAGGCGTCCAAGCCCTTTATCCGAAAACGCCATAATGACTTCTGGGGTGTCAAACGTATCGCCTTTGTCCAGATGGAAAGAAAAATGGTACGGATGGATACCCATAACTAGCCGCGTCTGCTCCATCTGGTCTACTTCAATTTCGCAACGGTAGTTGCCGCTGTACGCAAGCGCAAAGCCGTAGCAGGCGCCGTGTTTTTCAGAAGTCATCTTGTCGCATAAGATCACAAACGGATTGTGCTGGTGGCTGGACATCCCGCGCTTACTTTCAATCGACTGCACGCCATGGTGCAACGGCAGGCGTTCTTTCATACGCTCCATCGTATGCCTTCCATAGAAATGGATCAAATCCATATGCTTATTCGTATAATCCATTTCCATAGACATCGCACGCTGGATCGTTACGCGTTTCTCCCCTTTGTTTTCAATTCTGACCGCCCTGGTAATCACATCCAGTCCATAGAACACGCCGTACAAAAGATGTACCTTAAGGTTTGTCAGCCTGTCATACAGCGTAATCTCAAGCGTCTCCGCCTCTTCCTCAGTACCAAACATGCACGGGAGGCCCTTCAGCGAATATTTCCCTTCTATCATGCGGTAATCCTCATAACGCAGATGGACGGCATCACTCCCATCCTCATGCGTTACTTCCATGCCATTGATCCGGTAGTCCCCGTTTCCATAGCCGGAATATTCCTGCGGGAGCACATCCAGGGAAAAGGTGCGGTCTTCCCCGGCTTCATAAGGATTGCCGGAGAAGCCGCGGTCCAGGCAAATGATACGGTGCGATGCTTCCGTATCCCCGATATCCGATCCATAATACAAATGTGTCAACGTATCATAATCCCTTACCTGCATCTGATACATGCTGTTTTTTGTACGCAGGGTAAACACCCTCGTCTTTTCATTATAAGTAATATACTTCATATTCTGCCCTCTCAATGATAAGTTATCGCATACATATTAGGAACTGTAAGCAATTACGTCCCTTATTTACCGACCCCTGCATCTGCAGCCTTGGCGGCAGGCATCTGCATTCGTCTTATAGCTTTTTATTCTACAACTTTCCAGCCCAAGTTGCAAGGCTTATGCGAACTTTCTGTGCAAGTTTGTTACAGTTCATGTTGCTTTTCATGGGGTGGGGATATCCCTTAAAAATGAGAAATAATAGGTTGTTAT
>CASUON010000412.1 GCA_949457475.1 uncultured Lachnospiraceae bacterium | reverse complement strand
AGGCTGACAACCTGCGCGAACGCATGCCCGGCTTCTTCCAGCTCTTGTACTTTCATTCCAATTAAAGTCTCCCCGACCGATGCGGAGCAGGAATTAAACACATGTATATTTTTATCCGGAAAATCCGCTTCAAACATCTGTTTTGCCGTACACGCGCTGTTGTACGACCCGCTTAACTGCGCCGATAAGGTTACGACATAAATGCGCTCCGCCTCCCCCGCAAAAGCGTCATAATACCGTTGCGGCGACGGGCACGCTGATTTCGGGCAGTTCGGGCTTTCCTTTACTTTTTGCAAAAATTCCAGCTGGTTGAAATGCTCGTCGTCCACTACATGGTAATCGTCTACATCCAGCTCCAGCGGAACGGAGCTATAATGCCCGTCCTGTTTCAACTTTTCCGGTAATTCTCCACAACTGTCAATTACAATTTTGTACCCCATAACATCCTCCTGCTTATTTTTAATACATCTTTATATCATATCGTTCTTTATTTCATCTAGTATTGATTACTACATGATAATACCAGTAATATGCGGTTTTGTAAATACATTTTTCTTATTTTCCTGTTCAGTTTTTCCGGGCGCGCTCAAAAATATGCCTGTTTCATGCCTGAAGCGTTCGATATAATACTTTTACCAAAACAGGAAACAAGAAATAGCCAAAAAAGGGCAGGCTCTATATCGAACCTGCCCTGTCGTCTTGCAAGATACCGTAACTTACGGAAATATCACGACGAAAATATTCAGTTTCATATCGGTCTTGTAATATACAGATTCCAGCCCGCTACAATAATCGCTGATATGGTAGTCCGTCAGAAAATACTGTTTGGCCGCGGTGCAAAGGTTGCTGCTGCTGAATTTTACGGACACATTGCCTTCCTCGCCTTCGTAAGCCTGCTTTAGCAGCGCCCCGATCGACGCGATCGACGCCTCATCCACCGATGAAAAATATCTCCCTTCCTTTACGTAATAGTTGTCTTTTACCGCCGTGCATTCCGGGAGCTTGAATTTCATCTGCGGACGGTGGTCCTTTCGCATTTCCTTTGTCGTAATATTCAAATAGTCGTATTCTACGTATTTTACATCGTTTTGCTGGTCGTCGTGGTATTTGGAATTCCCCCACGTCGTATCCGCGTAATACCACTCTCCGTCTACCTGCACCAGGTTCCAGGCATGGGATCCCCCTTTTGCCGTACCAGTCACGATTAGGCACGGTATGCCCAGCTGATCCAGCAAATATTGCATTGCGCTCGCATACCCCTGGCAGACGGTTTCCTTTCCGAGAAATACGCTGATAATATTCTGGTTGTTTGGCGCGTCCAGGTTATAATCTACGTTTTCAATTAGCTTACGATATATATAGCGGACTTTTTCATAGTCCGAAGCGCCAGATTTCAGCCCTTTTAGGAATTTTTTTACCTGTTTATCAATCTTTTTCTGCGTCTTGTTGCGTTTTTCCAACGACATCGTATAATTAGGCGAAAACGACATCATTTCCGTCTGCCCGTTCCTCTGGTACTGGGTATAGCGGAAACTGTCGACCCAAAACAGCCCGCCGTAGTCCGCCTTGATACAGTTAAAAATATCTTCCAGGAAATTGTTCTCCGTCGCTGATACGGCGGTCTCTTTTTCATGGAGCATCATAGCGTCCAGCATCTGGTCATAAATGACCTTGTTCTCCTTGGAAAGGGTTTCGTACGCATATCGGCCTTTGGATATGCTTTTTACTTCTTTTGGCAACGCCAGCGCATTCATCTGCTGCTTGAGCTCTATGTTCTGTTTTACGGTACTTACAACCTCTTCTACCGGCTTGATGATCTCTTCCGGCAAAGCGCACCCGGATACCGTCCCCACTGCCAGGGCAAGCACGAGCGCAATCTTACTATGTAGCCTGTGAAATTTCATCCGCTGCATCCTTTCTCCTGATATCTGCTTTTTATATTGCACAAACGTACGCTCTTTATTTTTGCTATTATAACATATGGCAGACTACGCCCGCAAGCTTATAAAAAATAAAACTGCTCCTTTATTTGCCTTTCAATATTTATATATTTACCAACGCTATATCCATTTTTAATCCCCCGATATAGGTAAAAAGTCAGAAAAAATAAATGCGTGTTTTACGGTGCAGGAATATCAAACAAAATAATTATTAAAATTGTACAAAGAAAAGGGTGCAAAGCCTTAATCATTTAGTAAGACTTCACACCTTTGGTTTGTTGGCTGCTATTCAGTTAGTTTTTTGTATCTGTATCAGTTTTATGATCCGTACTGCTTATTGTCACCCCTCTATCAATGCGCTTGATAGCGTTTTTTATAACCTCTTTTGCTTTTTCAGTATTATCGGTTTCAAGCAATGCCAGGATAGAATCTAACAGTATACATAATTCTTGATTATTCATTGTATTTACCATCCTTTCACCGCCTTTTGATCGTGCCATTGTTAGTTGTTAAGATCATTATAGCGGATTAATGGAAAGGTGTAAAGACTTATTAAATGATCAATGTACTGTCTGTGTTGCTTTGGTTACTTTTCATGGGATATCCCTTAAAAATGAGAAATAATAGGTTGTTATCCA
>CASUON010000411.1 GCA_949457475.1 uncultured Lachnospiraceae bacterium | reverse complement strand
TAATCTTATCAATTGCGGTAAGCGGTTTTGCTACTGCACCCGCCATTTCCGGCAGCTTGTCAATAACCATCTGGATGACGCCGGCGCTGTTTAATTTCTGCATTGCTTCGGCTTTTCGTTCCAAGCCTTCCGCTTCCGCAAGCAGGGAGGCCTTTTTCGCATCCGCTTCGGCGGCGCCTTTTTTCGCAATTGCCTCAGCCTCGGCTTTTGCCCTGGCTTCGATCGCTTCTGCTTCAGCGAGTGCACGCGCCTTAATCGCCTCGGCTTCGGCAAGCGCGTCAATTTTTTTCTTCTCTGCTTCCGCCTCGGCTTTTTTGATTTCCGCGTATTTATCAGCTTCAGATTCCTGCTCTTGCCTTTTGCGGCCCGCTTCTGCAGGTTTTACAACCTCGGACAGCAGCTGCTTTTCTTTTTCCAGCGCCCGCTGCTCGGCCAGCTCCGTATTTTTCTGCGCCTGTGTAATCTGTACTTGAATTTGCGCTTCTGTAATATCTTTTTGGCGCTGCTGGCGTATCAGTTCTGCGTCCATCTCCGCCTGGATTACTTCTTTTTGCGTCTTTTTCTTCTGGATATCATGAGCCAGCTCAGCCTCGGCGTTGGCTGTACTGATCTCCTTTTGATATTGCGCTTCGGCGACCAGCTTCTCCTTTTCCGCCTGCTTGATTGCGGTCGCGGCTTCCAGTTTCGCCTGCTCGCCGATCTTGATATTTTCCGAAGTCCGCTCATCCTGTTCGCGTTTTGCCTCGGACTTTTGAATCTCAGCGTCTTTTTTGCGCTGGGCGATCATGCCTTCCCCAAGCGCTTCGATATATCCGTTTTCATCCGATATATCGGTAATGGTAAAGTTCTTTACTTCCAGACCCATATTCCCAAGCTCTGTACCTACCACTTCCTGCACCTGGCTGGAAAAAGCCTCGCGCTTTTGGTACAAATCTTCGACGGTCATAGTGGCGATAATCTCACGCAGCTTGCCTTCCAATACCGCCGTCGCTGTAGACATTATATTTCTTATTATTTCCTGTTCGTTTTTGCCTGTAAACTGCTCAATTGCCGTTAAAATCGCATCCGGCGAGTTACGCACCTTGATAACCGCCGTCGTACTGACGGAAATCGGCACGCCTTGAGACGACAGGCTGCCCTTCGTATCTACACGCAACGGCATATTCCCCAACGATATATAGTCAATCCGCTCTACGCCAGGAATGACAAGCCCGCCGCCACCGGTAATGACCCGGCGCTTTAAACCGGTAATAACCCCGGCTTTATCTTGCGGCACTTTCTTCCACATGGAAAAAATCGCAATAAATACGAGAATAATAACGAGTGGAATTGCAATAATTGGTAAAAGCTCCTTGATTGTCATACCTTTTCCTCCTCTTTTGCCGCATCGGCTGCATCGCGCTGCGACGCGTGACGCCTAATTACAATTGCAACATTTTCAGTAATACTGACGACGTCTACTTTCGTCCCTGCCAAGATGGCGCTGCCATCATATGATTTTGCAGTCAGCGTAATGACGGAACGGTCTTTTTCCAGGCTGGCGACAGAACCATAGCCTTTGTCCGGGATGGAAACGTTTACTACATAGCTGCGGCTGCAAATGCTTTCCATCGAATCCGCCTCTGATTGGTGGTTTTTCAAAAACCCGGTAACATTCTGTACAATAAACGCACCGACATAGGCGCAGACGCCTGCGATTGCATGCCGGAATGCCATGGGCCGGCCCATGAGCAGCATACTGACGCTTCCGAATACGGTTGCCGCTAGGCATAGGGATTTCATCGATACCGGCAGGACATCAATATCGCAGTCCCCGATATCAATGCTGGGTAGGTCAAAATCCGCAAAATCCAGAAAATCCCCCAGCGCGCCAAACAGCACCGAAACCAAAAGAAGCGTAATCCCGCCAACGATACAGACCAGATAAGCTGTTTGCACATTCATAAAACGACCCCCTTCCCCCAAATTAGACGCTTTTTTTGCAAATTTGATGCCTTCTTATCTATTCAAAATTGTATTCCAATTCTATTCCATTTATTATAGAGCGACCCATATAGCGGGACGTAACGCAATATCCTTCGATCCTACGGCATAGCCATAATGCATGATTTCCCCTTTTGCGGATACAAACATGGCGCTTTCCGGCGCTTTCCCCGGCGTGCGCAGCCACCACTCCCGCTGCGCCTCCTTGCCGGCAAGCAGCCCTTGGTACTGCCTCGCCTCTTGCTCGCTGAGTAGGAACACATAGTCCCGCGTCGCCGCACCCCCGTCTGTACCATAGACGCTGTTTGCGCTTGTCTTGACGTCGGTCTGCTGAATGGCCTCCTGTTCGTACACAGAAAAATTCTCCTCAAAAAATTGCCCGTTTAGCCAGTGTCTGATATCCGATTGTTCCCAGCTGGCAGCTCTGCCGGACGCTGAATATGCCACATCCGCTTCTACAGGCTTTTTACGGACTAGCAATGCCATGCCATCAACAGCCTTTGCCACAATCCATTTATCCGTTCCAAAAACAACCGTATCCCCCACGCTAGATTCTGACAGTATCTTCCGCTCAACCCCGGCTTTTATTTGCAGG
>CASUON010000410.1 GCA_949457475.1 uncultured Lachnospiraceae bacterium | reverse complement strand
TCCGTATGTTGGCGGCTGGCAAATATGCTTTAGAGGAAATCGTTAATATTTCAGGCCTTTCTCTTGAAGAAGTAAAACAACTGAAAGCTGATAGAAGTGCGTAGACAAAACAGTAGGCGGGGAATCTAAAGACAGCTTCCCAGTCTATAATTTTTACGATTATACAAGACACTATTTATAAAAGGTGAATTAGTCAAAAAATTTCTTTCTTAACCTCCCAAATTCGATATTGAAGGATTCCATTACCATCAATTTTTATTTGAGTACATTTATGCAGAAATTTATCAATTTGTCCTTTTTTACTCCATGTAGCTAAATTTTTATTTACATATACTTCATCCTAGGTTTTAAAAATAGGAACGTGTAATAATTATATTTCGTATAAAGCTAAATAAACCATCTGCGATATTTCAATAAAATTCTTTTACCGTCAGGTTATTTTATATGTTGAAACGGGTTCCATTATATGGCGGGAAAACTATTATCTGAAAATAAAGATGGATAAATGTAGACTTTTTGTGAATTTGATTAAAAAGTCCTTTACAAAACGTCACCGGAAAAATGGCAGAAAATTTTTGAAAAACATCCGGATAGCCTGCTGCCTGGTTCCGGCATCCGGGACACAAAAATATGCACGGCTTGTTGGATAACAACCTATTGATTGGAACATAACAGATAATATTATGATTGACAAAACAGTATGCAATGCATATAATATAAATGAACATGTTCATAAATAAAAGGAAGGAGGAGCCAGATGCGGAAAAAAGACGACACTTTGCGCGACGCTCTGCTGGACTTTGCAAGGGAGATCGCGGATACGGAAGGCATAGAGGCTGTCAATATCCGTTCGATTGCCAAAAAAGCCGGGATCGCAAGCGGGACGGTTTATAATTATTTTGCGAATAAAGATGAAATACTTCTTACGCTTACCGAAGAATACTGGAAACAGACGCTGATTGACATGCAGGATGTGATCAGCGCCGGTTCCTTTTGCGGGCAGCTGCAGGAAATCTTTGATTTCCTCAGGGGGCGGATCGGCCAGTCTGGCGGAAAGCTTATGCACAGCCTTGGAAATGTGGAACTGGCGGGGCAGGCGCGTATGGTATCCATGCAATCGGAGCTGGAGGCGGTATTTGTACGGCTTATGGAACAAGACGACGGCATCCGTAAAGATATCTGGGACGAGACATTTTGCAAAGAGCAGTTTGCGCGTTTTCTGGTGATGAATATGACCGTGCTGTTAAAGGCACGTGCGTCTGACATCCGTTTTTTTATCATAATAGTCAAGCGTACGATTTATTGATACCGCTTTTAGCCATGGCAGCCAAGCGAACGGTTTAGGAACGCCGCTTTAAAACAAAAAGGAAAGCAGGCGAACGGTTTAGGAACGCCGCCTTACAACAAAAAAGAAATGAACAGGAGGAAATGATATGCCGCAGGCAATTGGAGAAACTGTTTTTGACGTATTGTATTTGGGTTTTGCGCTTAGCGCAGGAATTCTGATGCTGGTACAAGGGGGCAGCCCGTTGGTAAAAAAAGCCGGGCTGATGGCTGTGGTGCTGGGCGCTGGGGATTCCTTCCACCTTGTCCCGCGCTGTTACGCGCTTTGGACGACCGGGCTGGAGGCGAATGCGGCGGCGCTGGGCGCCGGAAAATTCATAACGTCTGTTACTATGACGGTCTTTTACTTAATTCTATATTATATTTGGCGTGAATATTTTGATGTTAAGGGACGGAATACACTTACGGGGATAATGTGGGGCTTGGCCATACTGCGTATCGGCCTTTGCTTGCTGCCGCAGAATGAGTGGCTTTCGTACCGTCCGCCGCTTTTGTATGGGGTGCTGCGCAATCTTCCGTTTGCAGTTATGGGCATCATTGTTATTGTGCTTTTTGCACAGGAGGCGAAACGGGCAGATGATCAGATTTTCCGGTATATGCCTTTAGCTGTGGCACTGTCTTTTGGATTTTATGTGCCGGTCGTTTTGTTTAGCGGGACGCTCCCGGTGGTCGGCGTACTTATGATCCCAAAAACGTTGGCCTACGTCTGGATTTTATGGATGGGCTGGCGGCTGTACAGACAGGAAAAAGGGCTGTTAAAACAGAAGTTAAGAATATAATTGGCAGTAGAAGACGCTGTTAAAACATATTCTGGGAGGGGATGGGCAAAATGGTCAAACGTTACGCGAACATGGCTTTGGTGTATGCGGCCATGGCTATGATAGCAGGAGTATTTTACAGGGAGTATACAAAATTTAATCATTTTACAGGCCAGACGAGCCTGTCTGTGATGCACGCGCATTACTTTATGATGGGGATGTTCTTTTTCCTGGTACTTATGCTGGTGGAGAAAAACTTTGCTTTTTCTGATAAGAGCGTCGGAACGATCCTGGTGGCCTATCAGGTTGGCCTAAATGTTACCGCTATTGGCTTTCTAATGAGGGGGCTTGTGCAGGTATGGGGGACAAAGCTAAGCAGGGGGATGGACGCTACGATTTCCGGCATTGCAGGGTGCGGGCATATATTACTGGGCGTATGTATCATCCTATTGCTGATGAAAATAAAAAAGTGCGTGGAAAAG
>CASUON010000409.1 GCA_949457475.1 uncultured Lachnospiraceae bacterium | reverse complement strand
CGCGATTGTCGTAGTCAAAATGCTGTTTGGCGGCCTAGGGCAGAATTTTATGAACCCGGCGCTCGGCGCTAGATGTTTCCTGCTGATATCGTTTACCGGCAGCATGACGGCATTTACCTACGATGGCGTAAGTACGGCGACACCGCTCGCACTGCTTAAAAACGGGGAGCCGTTAGACGTATCTTTGATGGATATGCTTGTCGGCAAGACGGCAGGTACGATTGGCGAGACGTCCGCGATCGCGATTCTGCTTGGCGCAGCGTTCCTTGTCTATATGAAAGTCATTAACTTAAGGATTCCTGTTACTTACATAGCTACCTTCCTTGTATTTATCCTGCTGTTTGGCGGGCATGGCTTTGACATGGAATTCGCGGCGGCGCAGTTATGCGGCGGCGGCCTGATGCTGGGCGCGTTTTTTATGGCGACCGATTATGTCACATCTCCGATCACACCGCTTGGACAGATTGTGTTCGGCGTTATTTTAGGGCTTTTGACAGGTATTTTCCGTATGTTTGGGGCAAACGCGGAAGGCGTGTCCTACGCGATTATTTTCAGCAACCTGTTAGTGCCGTTGATTGAACGCTTTACCGTACCGGTCGCATTTGGAAAAGGGGGTAAGAAAGCATGAAAAACAAAATTGTGCATGACGCGTGCATCCTTACAGCAATTACCGTAGTTGCCGGCTTTTTACTGGGCCTGGTACACGAGATTACATTAGAGCCGATTGCGGCGGCAAAACGCGCGATTGAGCAGGCTGCTTATAAAGAGGTTTTTTCCGAAGCGGATTCATTCGAAGCCTACGAGCCGTTTGATTCCGAAGCGGCGACGCAGATAGCTATAGACGCCGGCTATGAAAACGATATTGTAGACGCGGCGCAAGTAGCGCTTGACGCTTCTGGCAATCCTATGGGCTACGTCCTTACCGTAACGTCTACCGAAGGCAGCCAGGCAAATATTACGCTGTCTATGGGCATTACGACGGACGGGGTATTAAATGGATACGCTACGACTTCCATCAGCGAGACGCCAGGCCTTGGCGATAAGGTAAAGAGCCCGGAATTTAAAAGCCAATTCGCAGGCAAAGATATCGAAGCGTATACCGTAACAAAGACGCCGGCTGCATCCGACAGCGAAATCGAAGCGGTCAGCGGGGCTACGATTTCCTCTCGGGCCGTGACAAACGCAGTCAACGCGGGGCTTGCATATTTTAGAAGTATAGGAGGCGGGAACTAATATGAATAAATATACAGAACGCCTGTACAATGGCATTATCAAAGAAAATCCGACGTTTATCTTAATGCTTGGCATGTGCCCGACGCTGGCGGTTACGACTTCCGCGATGAACGGCGTCGGCATGGGGCTGTCCACGACGGCGGTGCTTGTTATGTCCAATATGATTATTTCCATGCTGCGCAAGATTATTCCGGACGGCGTGCGTATGCCGGCTTTTATCGTTGTCGTGGCGTCGTTTGTAACGATGATCGAGTTTTTAATGCAGGGGTTTGTTACCGATCTGTATAAATCCCTCGGATTATATATTCCGTTGATCGTTGTAAACTGTATTATCCTGGGCCGTGCGGAAGGCTATGCTTCCAAAAACCCAGTCGTCGCTTCGATCTTTGACGGCATCGGCATGGGCCTTGGATTTACCTTCGGCCTTACATCCATCGGCATCTTCCGTGAACTGCTAGGCGCGGGCCAGATTTTTGGCGCGCAGGTACTTCCTTTGGCAGACGCGGCGACCGGGAAAATCGGGTTTACGCCGATTACGATCTTTGTACTTGCGCCAGGCGCCTTTTTCGTACTCGCCGCCCTCGTTGCGGTTATGAATATCGCAAGGGACAAAGCGGAGAAGAAGGGCAAGCCGTTGCCGGCGGCACAGGGGTGTTTGGCAGGCGACTGCTCAAGCTGCGGCAGCAAAGGCCTGTGCAGCGGGCACTTGCAGACAAGTGAAAAGAAGGATTAATGGATAGGAGGGGAGATCAATGACCAAATTAATTTTAATCGCCATCAGCGCAGCCATTGTAAATAACGTGGTATTAAGCCAGTTCCTTGGTATCTGTCCGTTCCTTGGCGTATCAAAAAAAGTAGAAACAGCAGCCGGCATGGGCGGGGCGGTTATGTTCGTTATCACGCTCGCTTCGTTCGTTACCGGGGTTATTTATAAATGCATCCTTGCACCGATGGACATTTCCTATTTGCAGACGATTGTATTCATCCTTGTTATTGCGGCGCTTGTGCAGTTTGTAGAGATGTTCTTAAAGAAGTTTATGGAAAGCCTCTACCAGTCGCTCGGCGTATTTTTGCCGCTGATTACAACGAACTGCGCAGTGCTCGGCGTGGCTTTAAACAGCGTTTCCAACGGCTACAACTTACTGGAAACGGTTGTATACGGCTTAGCGACCGCACTTGGATTTTTTATTGCAATTGTAATTATGGCAAGCCTGCGTGAAAAAATCGAGTACAACGACGTACCTGGTCCGTTCCAGGGTTCTGCGATCGTACTGGTTACAGCCGGGCTTATGTCAATCGCGTTTTTCGGATTTTCCGGAGTTATATAGGAGGGCAGGCAGATGAGTATGACAGGTATTGCAATTGCCGCTGCGGCAGTCGGCGGCACAGG
>CASUON010000408.1 GCA_949457475.1 uncultured Lachnospiraceae bacterium | reverse complement strand
CAGCCTATTATTTTTCTTTTTATGGTTTATTCTGCATATCCTCACTCCGTGAAAAGCAACTATTGCCATTTCATATACTGCGCGACAGCTTTGACCCTAAAAGAAGGAACGCCTTATATGCTCCAAATGCCTGCGTCGGATATTATTCGCCTCCCAATGCCACCAGCCATTCTTGGGCGTTTACCAGTTTTCCAAGGCCGAACAGCGTATCTTTTGCCTCATCCGCATCCTCTGTCTGGTCGATGCAGCCTAGGCAGATGCCGTCTTCATCCTGCCACAGCTTGCCCTGCGTCAGGAAATAACAAGTAGCGCCTGTCTGCTGGATATATTCATCCGGCTTCTCTTTCTGCTGGTCATAATAGACAAACCACGCGCCTTTGCTGCCTTTTATTTTTTCTTTCCGTTCCCCGGCAGGCAGGGAAAGGCGTATCTTTTGGTTTTCCGGGTCTATGGGCCTCGTATACGTAAACGCATGCGTCCCATTGTCGTAAAATAGCTGGACGCAAAGGATCGCATCCTCTTGAAACAGCCGCTTAGTAGGCTGTCCAACCGGCACATCTGCCTGGCCGGGTACATGTACTAAATCTGACTGTACCAGTATCTGGACGAGCCGGTAATCCCCTACCCGCTCTGCAACCCGCAGGTTTGGATAAACTTTTTGAACCTCATTTTGATCCTGAAAATACCGCCCCTTTAGGCTTTCTACAATGCGGTTCCCTGCACGTGGGCCGTAGCTGTTCCCCTGATCCTTAACCAGCATATATTCATCATAATCCAGGCTGCGCTCAATGTCCCGTAAGTATGCTTCCCAATCTTCTTCAGACTGGATTTCTTCCTCCGTTTCCCTACGCTCTTTTGCTACCTGCGCCTCTAAGTCCAAAAGCTTTTTTGCATCCGCAAACACCAGCCCGGACAGCCCTGCCGCCAGCTGTTCTAGCTTTTCGCCGTCTACTTGGTCTGCCGTATCGCGGGGCGTGTGGATCAGTTTCATAACATCCCCCTGCCCGATATTCACAGACGGGCATTTCTGAAAGCTGCGGTGGTCGCTGGTCATCGGCTCCCCGTCCGGCTCCACGTCCCCGCATCCGGCTTCTTCCAGCATCTGCGCCAGCTGCGCGCAAAACGCGCCGGATGCATTGGCCGTTGTAAGCTCAAGGTTTCCACCGTCTACCATGCCGACGCAATCAAGGTTGATATAACAATACTGCCCATACGCCCGCTCAATCATAGGCGCCCCTGCTTTGCTGCCCTGCAGCCCTTCTTCTTCTGCGTTCCAAAAACAAGCGATGATATCCACCTGCGGCTTTTGCCCTTTCGCGGCGAGTTCCCGGCAGGCCGCCAGCAGCGTAGCAGCGCCGGATGCGTTGTCGACCGCCCCGGCATACAGCGCGTCCCCGATGGTTCCCATATGGTCGAAATGCGCGCCAAGCACAACCGCACGGCTGGAATCTTTTCCTTTTAACACGCCCACCACATTTTGCAGCGTCATCTCTTCCATCGCGCCTTCGCACCGAAACGTAACCGTCTCCCCGGTACGCGCGCACAATTCATCCATCGTCTCCGCGCTTACGCCCAGCGTATAATCTTTGAATTCCTCCTGTCCAAACAGTTTTGTGGAATTGCTCAGCCGAAACTGGGAAATCTTTAACGTAAGCGTAATCCCGCCCGCGCATATGACAAACATCTCCCGCTTGTCCCCTTTTCCGGAAACCTGCGGAACCGTCCCGGATAGTTCTAGCTGCGGCATAATTAACGAGCTAAAATAGTCTTTCCCTTCCACAAAGGATATGCCGTCGGATTTCCCGCCCCCTGTTTGCGATACCGAAAGGGAGGTCGCGCGGATGACCGGCAAGCTTGTTTCAAACGGCATTTGAAATGCGTCCGCAAAAGGCGTAAACCCATAGGCTTCCAGCTTCTGTTCCAGATAATCGCGCGCTTTTTCATTGCCTTTTGTCCCATATAGCCGCCCTTCGTACGCGGTACTGCTAAGTGTGCGCAGCGTAGTTTGCGCGCTGTCATCCTCCCGCTTCTTTCCGCAGCCGGACTGGCACGCCAGCAGCAGGCCAAGCAGCATTAGTATTACGATGTATTGGTTTTGTTTTCTTATTGATTTTACGTCTGAATGTGATTTTACGTCTGATTTTGATTTCATAACACAATTCTCCTTTGCCATTCCTAATGCCCGGGCATTTACAGTATAGCAAGTTGTTTCCTCTCAAACAATAGCATTCATGAAACCTTAAACAAACTTAAAAAAGTATTAAATGATAGAGAAAAAGGCTGCCGTACGGCAGCCTTTTATTGGGGGAGGATAAAGTATTTATTGTATCTTTTGCATGCAATCCAAAAATGCCTTCGGGGGAAAGTCATCTTTGGAATAATCATAGTATAGGCACTTTTGCGAAACTTATACAGAATTTTTGTAAAACTTTTGCATTTTTTTATCCGCGTTTTTTAAGTTTTGTGCTACCCGGACGCTGGGGCCAGGCCGCAAGCCCTCCTGGATGTTCCAGCTTCGGGATGTAAGAAATTCTAAGCATCCTGCGTCAAAGTATCCATACCGGACGGACCAGAGATTGATCGCCATCCATGGCGCAATCTCCTTTTTCGGGCATCCGTGCCCGAAA
>CASUON010000407.1 GCA_949457475.1 uncultured Lachnospiraceae bacterium | reverse complement strand
CTTCATTTCGGTAATTTTGGCATTAATTTGCAGGATTGCCTTCGTGAGCGCTTTATCCGCGTCCGGATTGGTGCTCAGGTAATAGGAGTAAGCCCCGTCCGGGCTATCGCCTAATTTTTTATGTTTGCCGCACTTCGTTAATATATCCAGGTTATCCAGTTGGCTAGAGTGGTACACGCCTAAGACGCCAATCCGGTCAAGGCCGTTGACCCAGTCATAGAACCCATTGCCTTTGTTCGCAACTTCCGCTTCTAACTGTTCTTTGGTCATCTGGTTCCAGGAAAAGATGACATAGTCGATGGAACCGTCATTTTGTGCAGACGCCTCTTCAACCATGGCTACTTGCTGGTTGTCCATTTGTTCCCGCAAAATTTGCGGCAGCGTGAAGTTTAGCCCAAATGGCGGATAGTCATAGCTGTCTTGGCTTTGGATGGTAAGGTCTGAAGGCCGGTAAGTGTCCGGGGCGTTTTGTTCCCCTGTTAGTTCCTGGCCCTGGCTTTCCTGGTTTTGCGTTTCCTGGTTTTGCGTTTCCTGTTGTTCCGGCTGCCCGCTTGGCGCGGTATCCTTATTTGAACAGCCAGACAGTGGGGACAGGCATAGGGAAACTGCTAATATGGCGCCTATTTTTCTCCCCGTTGCTGAAATTCGTATTTGTTTCATAAAAAAGCTCCTTCATGTTTTTGATTTGTTTTCGAAAAAGAAATATACATTCCAGTGCGGCAGCGGAAACTGCATTGCGCTTATTATAATATATTTAGCGGCCGGATACAAGCCACAACTGCAAGATGCGCAAACGGGCAGCGTGGAATTAAAATGCAATACTTGCAACTGTAATTTTTTGCTATGTAAAAAAGGCATGGCATTTTTTGTAATAAAAACACTGGACTAATTTGCAGAAATATGCGAAAATAAATTTAGTATGTTAAACAATGAAATGTTTAGCATGTTGCTTTTGCAGGGAAGGCCACAAGGCTTTCGAAATGCATCACTATTTAATCGAAAGGAGTCTTAAAATGATTTACACACACGAAGTTCAAAACATGTGTCCGGTTGCCAAGGGTGCAAAGCACGAGCCGGCTCCAATTCCAGAAGAAGGGAAATGGGTACATTCTAAAAAAATCGAAGATATTTCCGGATTTACACACGGCATAGGATGGTGCGCGCCGCAGCAGGGTGCATGTAAGCTTTCCTTAAATGTAAAGAATGGTGTAATCGAAGAGGCATTGGTAGAGACAATTGGATGTTCTGGCATGACGCATTCTGCAGCTATGGCAGCAGAGGCATTGCAGGGGAAAACCATTCTGGAAGCTCTGAATACGGACCTTGTATGTGATGCAATCAACACCGCTATGAGAGAATTGTTTTTGCAGATCGTTTATGGACGTACACAGAGTGCGTTTTCTGATGACGGTCTGGCAATCGGCGCCGGCCTAGAAGATCTGGGCAAGGGGCTTCGTTCCCAGGTTGGTACGATGTACGCGACAAATGCAAAAGGTGTCCGTTACCTGGAGATGGCGGAAGGCTATGTAACCGGTATCGCTTTGGACGAAAATGATGAAGTAATCGGGTATCAGTTCGTTTCCCTTGGAAAAATGACAGACTTTATCAAAAAAGGCGATGATCCGAACACAGCATGGGAAAAGGCAAAAGGGCAGTATGGCCGTGTAGCAGATGCTGTTAAGATTATTGACCCAAGAGTAGAGTAGGAAAGGAGAACGAAAAATCATGGCATTATTTGAATCATATGAAAGAAGAATCGACCAGATTAACGCTGTATTGAATAAGTATGGCATCAGCTCGATTGAAGAAGCTGAAAAAATTACAAAAGATGCTGGACTTGACGTATACGACCAGGTAAAGAAGATCCAGCCGATCTGTTTTGAGAATGCCTGCTGGGCTTATACGGTAGGCGCTGCAATTGCAATTAAAAAAGGATGCAGGAAAGCGGCTGACGCTGCTGCCGCAATTGGGGAAGGGCTTCAGTCATTTTGTATACCAGGGTCTGTTGCAGACCACAGAAAAGTTGGCCTTGGGCATGGCAATCTGGGAAAAATGCTGCTGGAAGAAGAAACGGAATGCTTCTGTTTCCTGGCTGGCCACGAATCCTTCGCAGCTGCGGAAGGTGCGATCGGTATTGCTGAAAAAGCAAATAAAGTACGTAAAAAACCGTTGCGCGTTATTTTAAACGGGCTGGGCAAAGACGCCGCGCAGATCATCTCCCGCATCAATGGATTTACATATGTAGAGACAAAATATGATTACAAAGAGGCAGTTTTAAATGTTGTATATGAGAAATCTTATTCGCAAGGGCTGCGTGCTTCTGTAAAATGTTATGGCGTGGATGACGTACAAGAAGGCGTTGCCGTTATGCACCATGAAAACGTCGGCGTATCCATTACTGGCAACTCAACGAACCCGACACGTTTCCAGCATCCGGTAGCCGGCACATACAAAAAAGAATGTGTAGAACAGGGCAAGAAATATTTCTCCGTAGCATCCGGCGGTGGTACAGGACGTACGCTTCATCCGGATAACATGGCTGCAGGCCCGGCTTCTTACGGCATGACAGACACCATGGGACGTATGCATTCCGACGCGCAGTTTGCAGGCTCTTCTTCCGTTCCTGCCCATGTAGAAATGATGG
>CASUON010000406.1 GCA_949457475.1 uncultured Lachnospiraceae bacterium | reverse complement strand
TCTCCACAAAATGTGAAGCACATCTTACGGAAAGCATTTTTCAAACACGCTCTAGGCATTCTGCGAAAGTATTCCATACCGGACGGACCGGAGATTGATCGCCATGGATGGCGGTCAATCTCCGGTCCGTCCGGTATGGATACTTTAACGCAGGATGCTTAGGATTTCTTACATCCCGAAGCTGGAACACCAGGGAGGACTTGCGGCCTGGTTCCAGCGTCCGGGGATGCAAGATACCTTGCCGCAAACACATGCCCATCCAGTGCAGTGACTGTCCGGATATTTTTACATCCTTTCGCTTATTCCCTTCCAAATTCCGAAAGCACCAGCCCTTCGTTGCGGTCGAGCGTCATACCCACGCTCCATTCGTTGATAAAAAGCAACAGCGGCCGCCCTTTCATATCCATCACTTTTTTCATATCAGAAGTCCCGGTCAGACGGTCAATATCGAGATTTTTATTTTCTATCCAGCGGATATGCTCGTACGGCAGATTTTCCAGTCGGATTTCTACATTATATTCGCTTTCCAGCCGGAATTTCAATACGTCAAACTGCAATACGCCGACTACGCCGACAATGATCTCTTCCATCCCGCCCTTGTATTCCTGAAAAATCTGTATCGCGCCTTCCTGCGCGATCTGGGTCACGCCTTTTACAAACTGCTTGCGCTTCATCGTGTCTACCTGGCGCACCCTTGCAAAGTGCTCCGGGGCGAATGTCGGGATTCCTTCAAAAGTAAAAGTCTCTTTCGCCGTCGTCAACGTATCGCCGATGGAAAAGATACCCGGGTCAAAAACGCCGATAATATCGCCGGCGCAAGCTTCTTCAATCATTTTGCGTTCCTGCGCCATAAGCTGCTGTGGCTGGGACAGTTTGATCACTTTTCCGCCCTGGACGTGTTTTACTTCCATACCAGCCGTAAATTTGCCGGAGCAGATGCGCATAAACGCCACGCGGTCACGGTGGTTTTTGTTCATATTCGCCTGGATTTTAAACACAAAAGCTGAAAAATCTTCCGCAAACGGGCTGATCTGGCCAATGTCCGCCTTCCTCGGAAGGGGCGCGTAGGTCATCTGCAAAAAATGGCGCAAAAATGTCTCCACGCCAAAATTTGTCAGCGCCGAACCAAAAAATACCGGCGACAATTCGCCCTTTGTAACCAGCTCTTGGTCAAACGCAGCGCTTGCGCCGTCTAGCAGCTCAATCTCTTCTAACAGCTGGCTGCGGCATTCGCTGCCGATTTCTTCTTCCAGCGCCGGGTCTTCTATATCCAGCTCCCGCTCCTTGCCTTCCGTCGTGCCTTTTCGCGTATCCGAAAACGTCATCACCTTTTTCGTATCCCGGTCATACACGCCTTTAAACTCTTTGCCCGAGCCAATCGGCCAATTGATAGGGCAGGTCGCGATACCCAGCTCTTTTTCAATCTCATCTAGCAGCTCAAACGTATCGTTCGCATCCCGGTCCATTTTATTGATAAAGGTAAAAATCGGGATATGGCGCATCACGCATACTCTAAACAGTTTTCTAGTCTGCGCCTCCACGCCTTTGGAGCCGTCGATTACCATAACCGCCGAATCCGCCGCCATCAGCGTGCGGTAAGTATCTTCGGAAAAGTCCTGATGCCCAGGCGTATCCAATATATTGATGCAATAGCCGTCATAATTAAACTGCAATACGGATGAGGTAACGGAAATACCCCTTTGCTTTTCTATTTCCATCCAATCAGAAACCGCATGCCTCGCGGTCGCTTTGCCTTTTACGGAGCCCGCCAGATTGATCGCTCCTCCATAAAGCAGGAATTTTTCAGTCAATGTCGTTTTGCCCGCATCCGGATGGGATATAATTGCAAACGTTCTTCTTTTTTCTATCTCCTGACGTAAATCTGCCACGTTTTTTTCCTCCAAAAACAATAAATGGTAGCAACCGTAATTCTATAATACACATTTGCCAATGTCAAGAATTTTTGCTTCGTAATCCTTTCCATTTTAATTGTTGACAAATAATATTATACATTATATAATATTAGACGACAAGTAACAATATTTTACCAGGCTGCTGTCCTTTTTATGGAAAGTATCCGCGCACACGGTACGGCCGCCTATGTATAACTATCAGCAATGGAGAAAAAATCGAGAAAACGAGAGGAGTGATTTTTATGGAACATGTAAATGCATATGTAGATAACACGCAGCCTATTGCGGTACCAAAACCCCGGCTGCGTACAAAAGACTGGCGTATTTTAAGCGGGAGCACGTTAAAAATGATCGCGGTCGTTTCCATGCTGATCGATCATTTCGCAGCGGGCATCCTAGGGCGCTACCTGTCTATGAATGGCGCAAATGACCTGGACTGGGGCGATATGTCCGCCTATGAACAATGGATGGAACAAAACGGCGCGCTAATGAAGACGTATGAAATTATGCGCGATATCGGGCGCGTGGCGTTTCCCATTTACTGCTTTTTGCTAGTCGAAGGGTTTATGCATACAAAAAACCAGGTCAAATATGCACTGCGGCTTTTGCTGTTCGCTTTTATTTCCGAAGTGCCATTTGACCTGCTATTTCAAGGAAAAGCGTTTGCGTTCAGCTACCAAAACGTATTTTTTACACTGTTTTTTGGCATGCTTGCGATTATGGGGATGGACTGGGCTGCGAACCTTAA
>CASUON010000405.1 GCA_949457475.1 uncultured Lachnospiraceae bacterium | reverse complement strand
TGCTACGAACCAGACAGTTCCTTACTTTAATTTCTGTCTGGATGGAGTACTAGAAACAAAGAAAAATCGTTTGTATGGCTTTACATTTTGTCTGGAACATAGTAAACTTTGGTATAGCTGGAAACGAACACAGGCAGTACGAAACGAAAAGATAGCGCCGGCAGCACGAAATAAAAAGATAGCGCCGGCAGTACGAAATAAGAAAATTGCGCCAGCAAGTATGAATTTTTGGAGGTTTTTAGTATATGACAGCGAATGAATATATCAAACAGCATTTTGGCCGTTCTATGGACGCATGCACCAATGAGGAAATCTACGAAGGGCTCCTTTTATACGTTAAAGAAAAGGCGAAGGAAAAAGAGAGCAGCCAGGGGAAGAAGAAGCTGTATTATATTTCCGCGGAATTTCTGATTGGGAAGTTATTGTCCAACAACTTAATCAACCTCGGGCTGTATGACGAGGTGAGACAGGAGCTGGAGCAGTGCGGGAAATCGCTTGCGCAGATCGAAGAGATCGAGCAGGAGCCGTCGCTTGGAAACGGCGGGCTGGGAAGGCTGGCGGCATGCTTTTTGGATTCGGTCGCTACGCTTGGGCTAAATGGCGACGGCGTGGGGCTAAACTACCACTTTGGCCTGTTCTGCCAGGTGTTTGAAAACAACCTGCAAAAGGAAGAGCCAAACCCATGGATCACGCCGCAGTCATGGCTTACCAGGACCGAGCGGACATACAAAGTGCATTTTGGCGGCTTTTGGGTACAGTCCAGGATGTATGATATTGATGTGGTCGGGTATGAGAACCGTACGACGAAGCTCCACCTGTTTGATGTGGAATCGGTCGACGAGTCTTTGGTTCACGACGGCATCCAGTTTGATAAGACGCAGATCGCAAAAAACCTGACGCTGTTTTTGTATCCGGATGACAGCGATGAAGACGGCCGCCTGCTGCGTGTATACCAGCAGTATTTTATGGTATCCAACGCGGCGCGTCTGATCTTGGACGAATGCGTGCAAAAAGGGTCGAACTTGTATGACCTGCCGGACTATGCGGTGATCCAGATCAACGACACGCATCCTACGATGGTCATTCCGGAATTGGTGCGCCTGTTAATGGAACGCGGGCTTTCGATCGACGAAGCGATCGACGTCGTATCGAAGACATGCGCGTATACAAACCATACGATCCTTGCTGAAGCGCTGGAACGCTGGCCAATGCATTTTATGCAGCAGGCTGTGCCGCAGCTGGTGCCAATCATTTACGAACTGAATAATAAAGTGAACAAAAAATACCAAGACCCTGCGGTTGCGGTGATCGACAACGCGGATTGCGTATGCATGGCGCATATCGACATCCATTACGGCATCAGCGTCAACGGCGTGGCTGCGCTGCATACGGAGATTTTAAAGGATACGGAATTAAACCATTTCTATAAAATCTATCCGGAGAAGTTCAACAACAAGACAAACGGGATTACGTTCCGCCGCTGGCTGCTGTACTGCAACCCGCCGCTGGCTTCGTTTATCGAAGGGCTGATCGGGCCGGGCTTTAAAAAAGACGCGATGCAGTTAGAACGACTTTCTTCCTATATAAATGATGACGCGGCGTTAGAAAAGCTGCTGGCCATCAAGGACGAAAGAAAAGCGGTTTTGTGCGAGTACCTAAAGGCGACCCAAAATATGGACATCGACGCGAATTCCATATTCGACATCCAGGTAAAGCGGCTGCATGAATACAAACGCCAGCAGTTAAACGCGCTGTACGTCATCCACAAATATTTTGAAATAAAATCCGGCAAGCTGCCGCAGCGCCCGATTACCGTATTTTTTGGGGCAAAGGCGGCGCCTGCTTATACGATCGCGAAGGATATTATCCATCTGATTTTGTGCCTGTCGCAGCTGATAGCGGCCGACCCGCAGGTAAGCCCTTACCTGAAAGTCGTAATGGTTGAAAATTATAACGTTACGCTGGCGGAAAAAATGATTCCGGCTTGCGATATTTCCGAGCAGATTTCGCTGGCGTCCAAAGAAGCGTCCGGCACGGGCAATATGAAATTTATGTTAAACGGCGCGGTGACGCTTGGAACGATGGACGGTGCAAACGTAGAGATCGCGGAACTGGTCGGCGAGGACAATATCTTTACATTCGGCGCGTCCAGCCAGACGGTAATCGAGCGTTATAAACAGGGGGACTATAAATCTAAAACGTATTACGAAGAGGACGAGGACCTGCGCCAGGCGGTTGATTTTATCGTCAGCGATACGATGAAGGAAGTCGGCAGCAGCGAACAGCTCGAGCGGTTGTACCATGAACTGCTGGAAAAAGATTGGTTTATGACGTTTCCGGATTACCAGGATTATATCGCGGTCAAAGACCAGGCGCTGGCGGCGTATGAAGACCGCAAGGCGTGGGCGAAGAGGATGCTTGTAAATATCAGCAAAGCAGGTTTCTTCTCCGCAGACCGTACGATCCGCCAGTACAATGACGAAATCTGGAAACTGGAAACCGGCGAAGCGTAATTGGGGACTTGTGGCTGATATACTCACGAGCGATAAAGTTTGCCATATCGTTTGAAACAACAGCGCCCGTGAGCCGGCGTTAGCTGGTAAAATTTACCGCATGCCAGTGCTCCATCCAGGCAGTTCCTTACTTTAATTTCTGTCTGGATGGAGTACTAG
>CASUON010000404.1 GCA_949457475.1 uncultured Lachnospiraceae bacterium | reverse complement strand
CCTGGTTCCGGCGTCCGGGATACAAAAATATGCACGGTTTTCCTGATAACAACCTATTATTTTTCTTTTGATAGTATATCCTGCATATCCCCCGTGAAAAGCAACGCCGTAACTTCTTTTAAACTGGCGCATTTCCATAAACATTTGACTTTAAGTCGAAAACTCAGTATAATAAAGGCAAGGTAAGTTCAAGCCACATTTCCAATCCATCAAAAGATAACGTAATTTTACCTGGGGAATTATTTGCAAAAAGTACAGGACGCCCAATATTTATGATCATCTATAATACATTGTAAATATAAAACTGTAGCAATTCCCTAGGTAAAATTACGCTATCCAACCAAAAGCAGGGAGGTTTTTATGAATGAAAAAAAAGCAGTGAAAGCACAAAAGACAAAATGGTATCAAAGCCTGACCGTTATGCTGATTTCCGTAATCTTCATTATGGTTTCCGTACCTACGATCGGGCTTGCAGTTTTAGGCATCTATTACCTGAACACGTCAATGGACGAAACAGACTACCTGTACGAAGAGGCCATGACCGACGGCTATAAAATGGAAATAAAATCCCAGGTGCAAGGGGCCATGTCCGTAGTGCAGAGCTATTATGACAAAAGCCAAAGCGGGGAGCTGACAGAAAAAGAAGCCCAAAATCTGGCGGCTGAAGCGATCCGTGCGATGCGCTACCGCGACGACGACTCAGGCTATATCTGGATCGACGGGGTCGACCATGTGCTGGTCATGCATCCGATCCTGACGGAGCAAGAAGGCACGAACCGGTATGACCTAACCGACCAAAACGGCGTAAAAGTCACGCAGACCGTAGTATCTACCGCAAAATCCGGCGGCGGGTACATGGAATTTTATTTTACCAAGTCGGACGGCGTTACCGTAGCGCCTAAAGTAGCATATTCCGAACTGTTCGAGCCATGGGGCTGGGCGGTTGCGACTGGAAATTATGTAGATGAAATGAACGCAATGATCGACGGCATGAAGGAAAAAATTAAAAACGACTTTTCCGGCATGCTCAAAATCTATGGTATTTCTGCTGTTATCATGCTGCTTGTAGCGCTTTTCGTCTCTGCCATCGGCGGCAAGCGCATCACAAAAGGCATCAAGCTTGTAGAAGGCAACCTCAGCCAAGCGGCCAAAGGCGACCTTGGCTTTACCGTCAGCCCGCTGCTGCTAAAACGTTCCGATGAAATCGGGGAGATGGCTCGTTCGCTGGAAAATGTGCGCCAGGCACTGGCAAGCATGCTCGGCAGCGTCATCCACACCGGCGAGACTTTAAACGAAAGCAGTGAAAAGTTCAGTGAAAAATTCGAGCATATTTCCGAAAGCATCCAAAATACCAACCAGGCCATCGAAGACCTCGCGCTGGGCGCAACCAGCCAGGCAAACGAAACAGAGACCGTCAACGATAAAATTAAAGAACTGGGCGATGTCATTGAAGTTGAAAAAAGCGGCGTCAATAAGCTGGAAGAAACCGTCTCTTCCATGATTAAGCATACCGCCGTCGCATCCGAAAGCATTGAGGAACTGGATCAGATCACCCGCGCAACAATCGAAACGATCAATATGGTATCTGTCCAGACGAATAAAAACAACGATTCCGCTGCCAATATCAGCAAAGCGGTAGAAATTATCAAAGGGCTTGCGGCGCAGACGAACCTGCTTTCCTTAAACGCCAGCATCGAAGCCGCAAGGGCAGGCGAAGCCGGGCGCGGATTCGCAGTCGTAGCAGAAGAAATCCGCAGCTTATCCGAAGAATCCTCCGGCAACGCGCGGGAAATTGAAGAAATTGTCAAAGAACTAATCAGCAATGTAGAGATTTCCGTAAACAAAATGCAGGAAGTTACAGACAACGTGCAAAAACAGCAGACGCGCCTAGACGAGACAAGGGTTGCATTCCACAGCTTAAATACGGAAGTATCCCTCGTCGAAGAAGTAACAAATGAAATCGGCAGCCAGACCGAAATATTAAATTCACTCAAACAGATCGTTACCGATTCGATCAACAACTTGGCCAGCGTAGTAGAAGAAAACGCAGCGTCCACCGAACAGACAAGCGCCAGCATGACGCTGCTGTCCCAGACGATCGGCGAATGTTCCGAAGACACACAGGGGCTTGTAGAATTAAGCCACCGCCAAAGCCAGGAGGCAGGGAAATTCCGCCTGTAGATTACATATGCAGGCCGGGCTGCGCGCGATAGTCATGGGCAGCCCGGCCTGTATTTTATGGCCTTTATATACGCAAAGCCGGGCTCGCGCGATAGTCGCAGCGGCCCGGCTATTTTTGCTGTTTTGTGTCCTTTTCATACAGCTTTGGTATTTTGTATTTTATCCGAAAGAATTTAGAGTTTAGAGTTAAGAATTTAAATCATGCATTGCAGTTTGTCGACCACAAAGCTTCTAATGCTTTTTTATCCACCTTCCCAACCGCATTACGTGGGATTTCAGTTATAAAATGTATCTCCTGCGGCATGTGCCCCGCATGTAATTTCTGCTTTAAAAAAATACGTATCGAACGCTGGTCCACGATTTTACGGTCTGCCGACACATAGAGCACAGGAATCTGCCCGCATATCCCTTTTGGGTCGTCCACGCCAAAACAAACGGCGGCATAAACACCACGCATTTGGACAGCCTCCTGTTCTATCTCAAAGGGAGCAACCATCT
>CASUON010000403.1 GCA_949457475.1 uncultured Lachnospiraceae bacterium | reverse complement strand
GGACGGGCCTGCTGCCTGGTTCCGGCGTCCGGGATACAAAAATATGCACGGTTTTTTAAGGCATATCCCCACTCCATGAAAAATAACAAATAAACAGATTGACAAAACAGGTCTAACATGTTAAACTTCTTTTAAGTTTAATGCATTAGACCCAAAAAGGAGGAAACACCAAATGGAAACACCTAAAATTTTTGAAAGCGAATACCATTTCTGCGAAATCTTATGGGAGCAAGAACCCGTAACAAGCAGCCAGCTGGTAAAGCTATGCAAAGAACGGTTGGAATGGAAAAAGTCTACCACTTACACCGTGATACGGCGCTTGGCGCAACGCGGCGTCTTAAAATCAGAAAACGCGGTCGTTACGTCTTTGGTATCAAAAGAAGAAATACAGTCCGCAGAAAGCACAGAAATGGTTGCACGCAGATTCTCTGGCTCGCTTCCAGGATTTATCGCGGCATTTACAAGAAAAAAACCGTTGACGCAGGCGGAAACGGAGGAAATTCAAAAAATCATTGATTCGTTCCGTAGCGATACGAAAGAAGGTCTTTAAAAATGACAGCTATTTTTTTTACGGTATTACGCATCAGCTTCATCGCGAGCTATCTGATTGCCGCTGCCATACTGGTTCGTTTTCTGTTGGGCGCCCTGTTTAAAAATGTTCCCAAAAACGCTATTTGCCTGTTATGGCTGATCGTCGGGCTTCGCCTTGCCTGCCCGGTTATCATCGAATCGCCTTTTAGCCTGGTGCCAGGGCAAAGCGCACTTTCCGCAGCACTTCTGCTAGATAACAACCACGCGGCATTGCCAGCAAACGCCGCGCCAACAAACCAGGAACAGGGTGCACAAGATACCCGTGGGCAGGCACAGAATGTCAACGGACAGGCACAAAATGCCAACGGTCAGGACGCAGAGAATATCCGCGGGCAAAAACGGCCGGCACAAAAAAATGCTACAGAAAATACATTCGCCAACACTTTAGAAAGCCAATCGGCACCGCGCAGCCAAAGCAGCGCTATTATTGAACGGGATTTTCTGCAGGCGCTACGCAATCCGCTATCCGCCAGAATCTGGTGCGCCGGGATGTCCTTAATGTGCGCATACCTGCTGTTTAGCATGTACCGAATTAAGAAAAACGTTGCCGTGTCGGTCCCGGACGAATGGAACGGCATACGGTTCTACCGCTGTGAAACGATTGCGACCCCGTTCCTGTTCGGTATCGTGGCGCCCAAAATCTATGTGCCGTATACGGTCTCACAACCGGAGCTACCTTATGTATTAATGCATGAAAAAGCGCACCGCAGGCGCTACGACCACCTAGCAAAGATCGCCGGATATACGCTGCTTTCTATCTACTGGTTCCACCCGCTGGTATGGGCCGCCTATATCCTGCTCTGCCGGGATATCGAACTTGCCTGCGACGAAAAAGTAGTCAAAGACGTGGGCATGGACTGCAAACAGGCATATTCCAAAGCGCTGCTTGCCTGTTGCTCAAACAAAAAAGCAATTGCTACATGCCCGGTCGCCTTTGCAGAGATTGGAGTGAAAAAAAGAGTGAACAATATTTTACAATACAAAAAGCCCAGCTTGCGGGCGGTGCTGGCTGCAGCTGCGGCCTGCATAGCGATTAGCGTATGTTTTGCCACGGAAACAAAACGCGACCCCGGCAGATTAAACGCCGGTACGATGCAAAAAACAGACGCAGGCCGTTTATCGCATTCTGAAACCCCGGACGATACGCGCGCCATAGATTTCCTCGAGCAGTGGGCAAGCGCATACTGCTCCAGAGACGCCGACGCCGTCGCGCAAATGCTGCGCTCAGACGCAAAAAAAGCATTCTTTTCCGATACAGGCGGCGCAGACGACGATGCAAATCATATGGATGCCGCCAGCCGTTCCTTCGGATGGTCGAGCCCATGGCCATGGGCGGCAGGTACAATTGGAAAAGACAATATGCCAAATTACAACGTCCTATCCGCCAAAGACGGCACTGCGGAAATATTATACTACGCCTGGACTTCGGACCCCCACGTAACCGTATGGCGCCAGTCGGTCTGCTACGAGCCCGCCGGCAAAGAGGAAAGACAGCCGGATTCCCCGCCGTTTCTTATTACAAAGTCCAGCATCCGCTATTTCGACCAGATTGCGGACACAGCGGCATTTGCCAGCGCCTATCCGCACGGCATCCGTAAAACGCCCATCGACTATACAGCCAACGCGGCAGGCAAAGCGTTAAATAGAAATGCCAAGCAAAACCGGAAATTATATAAAAAGCTGTTCCGGCCCGCTTCCGCCGCCCGTTTCCTGTTAAATATAACAACCGATACGTCCAAAGTATCCGCCAGCACAACCGTAGCAGGCAGCCAGGCAACCGTTACATTTACCTTTCAAAAGGACGGCAGCGCCGTTACGGTAAACATGCTGCGGCCATATGGCAAAAAAGGGATTTGGCTCCCGCAGTTTTGATCTTTACGATCCCTTCCTAGAGCGTGTTTCCGATATGGCAAAAAAGGGGGTTGGCTCCCGCTATTCGGCTCTTTTTTATCCTGCCGCAGATATAAAATATTTATTGTATTTTATGTCTGCGGCGGGAAATTCCGTTTCCTGCCATACATGCTGTTCTTTCATTTTTTGCGCGTCTACAAGAAAATACACATGGATGATCCCATTTCCCAACGTCCCGGTATCGTCCCAGGTAC
>CASUON010000402.1 GCA_949457475.1 uncultured Lachnospiraceae bacterium | reverse complement strand
ATCTGACAGGCGAGGAAACGTATGGACTATTATGCTATGCAGAGGTCACAGAGTATTCGGACAAGCTGGAATATGAGATGGAAGAGGTTGTGCTTATGGAAGATTTACCAGAAGAGTGGACGTACCCCCTGATACAGCCCGTGTTGATGGAAGAGTACGAAAGACGGGCCAGAGCCGCTCAACGAACAGTTGAATCAGAGCTATAAACTCCACTGCGTGGTTATTGCGAAAGTCCGGGAGCGTAAGTTATTATAAAAGAAAAACGGAGGTGTTTTTTTGCTTAACAACATCAAAGTCGGAAATTTTATAATGAACAAACGTAAAAGCCTCGGATTGACACAGCAACAGCTTGCCGAGCAGTTAAACGTTTCCTTTCAGGCAATTTCCAAATGGGAAAATGGAACGACATATCCCAACATCGAGATACTGGCGGATCTGGCAAACGTCCTGGACGTGACAACAGATGAAATTTTAGCCGGCAGTGAAAGAGATGCCGAAGGCCTGTCATATAGCAAGGCAGGGATTGATATCGCCTACACGGATGCGATAAAGAAGGAAATGTCAGAACATTTGGAAACGGGTGACAGACGCATCCTCAATAGCCTCGGTGCCTTTGCCTCTCTGTACGATATGGATTTTCCCGAGATTCAGAATCCCGTTTTGGTACTCAAATCGGAAGAACCAGGCTCCAAGCAAAAGCTGGCGATGGAGTATGGCTATACGGAGTCTATCTGTCATGACATGATCAATCACCTGGTAAACGATATTGCCGTTATGGGGGCAAGGCCTTTGGCTGTTTTAGATACGATTGTATGTGGAAATGCGGAAAAGGACACGATAAAAGCGCTGGTAAAAGGAATTTCTGAATCATGCAGGGAAAATGAATGCTTGCTTGTGGGCGGTGAGACTTCGATACAGCCGTTGGTTGTAGCGTCCGGGGTTTATGTTCTCACTTCAAGCATTGTCGGCATTGCGGAGAGATCGAAGGTGGTTGACGGCTCCGCCATAGAAACGGGTGATGCAGTTTTGGCAATCGCCTCCAATGGTCTGCATACCAACGGATATTCACTGGTACGCTTACTGATGGACAAAATGCCGCAAATTAAGCTGGATAAAATAGACGGGTTAACGTTCATAGAACAGATTATGAAACCGCATACGCCCTATTATCAGGCGATAAAAGGATTATTTGACCAGAATATTTTACATGGCATGGCTCATATTACGGGCGGTGGAATCGAGGGCAACCTTTGCAGGGTAATTCCTGACGGGTTAAGCGCCAGAATAGATCTTTCCAAGATCAGGGTATTGAACATTTTTAAATATATTCGCGACAGTGGAAATATCAGTGACGAAGAAATGCTGCGGACGTTTAATTGCGGCGTCGGTTTTATTTTAGTTGTGCCCCGGGAGAAGAAAAATATGGTCATGAAACACATCAGCCAGTTTTATGACTGTTACGAGATTGGAAATATAGAAAAGGGAGAATATAAAGTAGCTTTCGAACAGCGCATGAACTGGTTATAGCCATGCGCTGTCCGGGATATTATGTATGTGCGTTTGCATTACTCCTTTAATCCCACATAAATATGTATTTCTGCGTGATCCATGCTGTCATCCTGATATTCTTCAAAGTCGCATTGGAACGTTCTTTCAAGTTTCATTTGCCAGATTTCCTGCCATGCTGCCGCAACTGCCTGTACCATATCCCCGTGGATGACAAATTTTGCATATTTTCCTGCGGGAATCCGGCAAACGGCATAGGTATCATCCTTCGGTTCAGAAGATGTTTCGCAGGCGACCACGGTTGTGTAATCTGATTTTTCATCTCCGGCATATTCCGTATAAATTCCCAATGCCTTTTCATTTACCTTGTCGGGAATGGAGGCATAGATGCCTTCGTTGAAAAAACGATTCCATAACCCGCCGATGACCGCGCCCGCGTCGGGGGAAGTGTTGTTTGTGCGTGCCGATACGCCTACGGCAATTTTTTCTTTCAGTGTTACAATTTCATATTCCATAACTAAGACCATCCTTTCATTTGATGTCCTTATTCTAGCAAAGCAACCATGACATCTGTATGTCATGGTTGTAAATATATCTGGCGGATTTTTTCTGCATATTCCAGAATGTCTTTGCGAAATTCCGACGGCTCCAAAAGTTCTGCGTCGTCGCCAAAAGAGATGATCCAGCCCAGGATGCTTGCCTTATCCGTAAAAGCGGCGGAAAAAAGCAGTGTGCCGTCTGGCTGGACGGTAAAGCTTTCTGCGCCATAGTCCTCGATGAGCCGCCATTTATATTGCGGCTTGATTTTTGCTTTTACCTGATATAAGTATGGAAATAACTGTTCGGGGGCGAGATTCGGAAGTGGGGCAGCACGTTTTTCGAAAGGATCGCCTGTCTGCAGACCGGTCATTCGTCCCAGTTTAAATAATCGAAAATCTTTTCTCTCTTCACACCATCCCCACAGATACCAGTTGGACCATTGAAAAATCAGGTCATATGGCTCGACTGTACGCTGTGATTCGCCTTTCGGGGCAAAGTATGTAAAGGAGACTTTTCGTCCGCAGGTGATGGCGTCATGCAGCAATTCGATTTTGGGCGATAACGAGGCTTTGTACCAGGAGGAAAGGTCGATTAAAATATGCGTATCCCCTGCAAGCAGGTTTGACGAGCCAGCAGACAGCTTTTCAATCAGCTGTG
>CASUON010000401.1 GCA_949457475.1 uncultured Lachnospiraceae bacterium | reverse complement strand
AACTGTTCCAGAATTTAACTGCCGGATAACAACCTATTATTTCTCATTTTTAAGGTATATTCCCACCCCATGAAACAATGTTGAATCATGTTCCTGGCCCGTAAAGTGTTACATGCTTCTATGCAGAAAGGGGCTATATGAAAAAACATCAAACCTATTTATTTCTTTATTTCCTGTTTCTTTTTACCGCCTTTAATATACCTTGCGCGGCACATTCCTACAGTGCATCTGTGGGAGCGCAGGCCGCTGTGCATTCTGTAAAAAAAGAAGGGGACGAAGCTATATATATCAAATCCACACAGACACTGGAGCTTTCTAAAAATGTGAAATACATGGAACCCGGCGCATTTCGTACGGTGATGGTCAGCAAAATTACTGTCGCACCGGGGAATCCATATTTCAAAGTAGAAAACAACGTCCTTTACTCCAAAGACGGCACGGTTCTTGTCTATTACCCCCGCGGAAAAAAGGGGAAAACTTTTCAAGTCCCGGTCGCGGTAAAAAAGATCGCTGCGTTGGCATTTGCCAATTGCCGGGAACTGAAAAAAGTTATTCTGCCGAAAAACCTGGATGTTTTAGGCTCCGGCGCATTTTTCGGCTGTACCAGTTTAAAAAATATAAATCTGGGCCAGATGCGGAAATTAAAGGAAATTACCGATTATGACGGGTACAGCGGCGTCAGGCTGTGGCTGGGAAATGGGACATATGAGGATGAATGGGAACCGTCAGTTTATTATGAAACAATACAGACAAAGAAGGGATATGAACGCATCCTGAACCTGTATTATCTGGGAACCTTTGAGGGTACGCGCCTTTCCTCTGTACGGATTCCAGACAATGTTCGTTTTGTGTCTGAGGAGACGTTCCGTGACTGCCTTTCCTTAAAAAAGATAACGTTCGGCAGGAACTTTGAAGGTGACATCAACATACGCACGCAAGAGCGCGGAAAAACGGTGTTGCTGTATGAATTGGATCTTGAAACTATAAAATTTGTCGGTGGAAACAGCCGCTACTGTATCCGGGACAACATTCTTTGCAGCCGCGATGGGAAGGTCTTGTACCAGTATTTGGACAAGAAGAACAAACAGCGGACGGCGCTTACTATTAGCAGTAAAGTGTCGCAGGTCGCGGACGGCGCTTTTTGTAAAAGTCATAACCTGTACACCGTTATGTGTGAAGGGCCGCTTACACTGGTTGGTCAGAATGCGTTTGCATCCTGTCACAGACTGGAAACTTTCCTTGCAAAAGGAGATATCGGCGTCCTCGGGGAAGGGGCTTTTTATGGCAGTTTTAGTTTGCAATCCTTTCAGTGCAGGGGCAGTGTTGGGCGCGTAGGCACGCAGGCCTTTTGTTACTGTGCCCGGCTTAAGGAAGTATTGTCCGCAGGGCTGCCGGAACTTGCAGACGATATGGTATTTGAAGGGTGCAGCGCGCTAGCAGAGAAAAAATTTTCTTTGTATATGCCTGACGGCCAGTAGAAGATCTTTTATTATAAAACACTACTTTACAACTTTATAAATGATGCTCCAGTTTCTGGACTAGCTGTTTTAAGGCATTTATCAAGGTGTTGCAGTTTACTGTTTCATGTAGGGCTGTTTTGAGAACAGGGGCTTTTGGATACAGGATATGAAGAGGCAAAAAAGGCCCTGGAGTCGCGCATTTCGTAAGAATGTTGTATAGGGGCTTGCTTTTTGGCAGATAAGTATTGACGGATGGCGGGCTATGTTTTATGCTATATGCGCTATGATGATACAGGCGTTAGATAAAAAATGCAAAGGCATAGATCGGACAATGCCTGCGTAGTAGCGCTGTATATGATACAGACGTTAGAGTTTAAGGAGGCTGATATGAAAAAAGGCGCGATTTTTGATATGGACGGTTTGCTGTTTGATACGGAACGGCTGTACCGTGAGAGCTGGGAGCTGATGGCGCCAGTGTTTGGGCAGGTTTCGAATCCGGACTTTCCTCCGGCGGTCGCTGGCACAAGCGGCAAGCATATGATAGAAGTCGTTCATCAATACTATCCGACGATTGACGCCCAGGAATTTATTTTCAGCGTTACAAAAAGGGTCGCGGAGCTGGTAGAAAAGCAGGTGCCGGAGAAGCCCGGGATGCGCGACATACTGGAATACTTCCATAAAAAAGGTATCGTAATGGCGGTGGCGAGCAGCAGCCGTCCGTCTATTGTCCAGAACAACCTGCGCAGCACCGGCGTAGCGCATTATTTTGCAGCAGTCGTAAGCGGGAGTGAAGTAGAACACAGCAAGCCAGCGCCGGATATTTTCCTGCTTGCGGCGGAACGCATTGGCTGCAAGGCGTCAGACTGCTATGTGTTTGAAGACGGAATCAATGGCGCCAGGGCTGGCATTGCAGCTGGCTGTACCACGATTATGATTCCGGACCAGGTGCCGCCGACCAAAGACCTTGAGAAAAACTGCGCGCGTATCTGCGGTAGTTTAAACGAAGCAAGGGAGCTGATTATGGCAGGGCAATTATAGTTTTGTGCCGGTTTGGGTTATGGGGGTTTGAGCAATTATGGGCGATGGGGCGCTATGCGGTAGCAAGCGCCCCATTATTGTTGTGATATTAGATAAAATAAAAGTAAAAATAAAAAAGCCGCCTCAGCAGCTTTTCTTTCATTCCCTTATTACAAAATAAAAAAGCGATAGACGGGGCTCGAACCCGCGGTCTCGACCTTGGCAAGGTCGCGCGTTA
>CASUON010000400.1 GCA_949457475.1 uncultured Lachnospiraceae bacterium | reverse complement strand
TTGCGGCCTGGCCCCAGCGTCCGGGTAGCACAAAACTAAAAAACTGTTCCAGAACCTAACTGCCGGATAACAACCTATCATTTCTCACTTTCAAGGGATATCCCCACCCCGTAAAAAGCAACCCTTGGACGCCCGTGCGCATAGAAAAACGGCAGGTATGAAAACATACCTGCCGTTTTTATGCCGCAACTCCAAGCAATGTGCTATCTGTGTCGTTTACTCCTCCTTTTGCGTATATTTTATATAAATAGTCTTGTCTACACCCTTATAAGTCACTTTCAATTCATAATTCCAAAGGGAATTCGGGGAACTTACCTCTGTAAGGACAGATTCTTCTACCGAGACATTAAATAGGAACGATGCGTTCTCCCCAATCTTCTCATTAGAACCTTCGACTTTATAGACAGTATTGCCACGGTCTATCTCTGTTTCTATCGGCCAATTGATATAGTTTTTCTCTTCAAAAATGTTTTTTAATATAATTTCCGGTATCCCATTTGTATACTTCACAAAGTATTCCTTTAATACCTCTGTGCCAGAATAAATTTTAAACTTGCCTACATAGCCTTCCTGGTCCGTTACCGGCTCATACGTACTCGTAATCTCAGTATCTGCAGCACCGTTAAATTTTATCGCTGCGCCTGATGTGATTGTACTTTCCGCACCATAAATATGAATGCAATTTATTTTCCCGGCACTATCCGCATGCTCTATATCCCAGCTATAGATCTCATTTGTGCCGTCTTCTACACGATCCGGCTCCAGTAACGACTCATAGGAAATATAATATTCTTTTCTATACTCCTTGGATTCAATACTACATGTTGCTGTCAGCATGCCTACGTATTCAGGGTTATTTTCCAACTTCTTATATTCCTGGTTTATTTGAACTTCATCCATGAAGTATACATTAGGATTTGTCAGTTGAAACGCCGTCCCTGTAATTTTCAAAACATTGATGGCCCCGCCGGATACGGTGCTGGCGCTAAACGTAACAATTTTATTGCCTGCATCCGTGATGCCATACATACTAAATTCTGGTTCATATTTCTTGTAGCTGATATAATAGGTTTCTACCACCTTGGTATCGCTATTTTTTACAACCACCTTTTTCTGATAGTCTTGCTCCTGCCCTTCTGCCCCGCTAATTTCTTCTACTTGGTAGCTCGCGTTTTCGCTGCCTAACGAGATATCCAAATCTGCCGGCAATTGCTCCTGGCTCCCCGACAGTTCAATGAGCGAATTGCCATTTTCTGTATGCCGGTATATGTCGCTCTTTATCTTTCCATTGAATGTAACATCCACAATGTTTGTACTATTCCATAATTCTTCAAAATACTTCCTTACGTTTTCAAGACACGACAAAGCTTCTTTGTAATCTGTCAAGGATTCCGGTTTGATCTCCTGGAGCTTTGCATTCACTCCTGCCGCGGCTTCTTCCCCATAATAGGCTGCCGCGTCTTTGCCTCCATACATATAGATCAATTCATCCAGGCTTTCTTTTACCTTGCTGGCCAAACCGATATTTTCAGAATTGATTTCCATGGAGTCATAGATCTCATTCACTGGCATAAGGTCCCCGGTAGCCGTGTTATAAGTACATACATCCCATAAGGTCCCTATTCCATCCGGGACATTATAAGTAGCAAGCAGCCGCCCTCCAAGATAAATATCCACTTTCGCCTGGGACGTTGCAAGCATTCGATTATTCAAATAACCCCGTTCAGAAAAATCATATACATAGAAATGGTATATCCCGTCCGCTTTCTTATAAACGGTTGTTGTTTCCGGTCCTTCCCATGCTACGTCATCCACATCCAGCCCTACATAATTCGTTTCTTTATCAGGATAGTTCTTCGCACCGTAATACGTATGGAAAAGCCCGTCTCCTGACATAGCTGGCCCAACCAGGTGGGAATCCAGATCCGCCGCAATATCATATCCTTTGCCCCAGCGCAGTACAAAACGAATCTGATCGCCTGCAATCGCCTTTGTGATCGTCATATCCTGCCGGATAGATGTATTCGCCAAAACAACGATATTGAAGGTAACATTAATATAATTGTTCACATCTCCTTCACTCGGCCTTTCATCCACGACCCGTATCGTATAGACGCCTGCTGGCAGCCCCTGAAAACTGTATGCGCCGTTTTCTGTTTCTGTTTCCGCTACTACTTCGCCTGCTACCGTACCTGCCCCTTTGCGCAAATACAGTTTCACTGGCTCCGTAATCTCCTTTCCGCTAAATGCGTCTATGATACTGCCTTGAATCCCCCCTGCGCCATCCGACGGCGGAATCATCGTAATCGTATCAATTACTTTTACATCCTCCTTTAATACAATGGTATATAAATAGGTCTGTAAATTGTCTGCTTTCACAATAATCACATAATTGCCATAAGGGATATCCTTAACTTCGTATTTGCCTGCCGCCGTTGTTTTACCTTGATAACATTTCCCCCGGCTGTCCGCCGCCTGGATTGCCTCATCAAGATTTACCTCTTCAAGATCAGTTTCCAAAAACCCGCGCTCATATGGGATAACAAATACATCCGCCCCTGGCACTTTCTCTGATTTTTCTTCCGTTATCATATATTTTACATACCCTGTAATGGAACCGGATTCTTTCGGCGTTATCTCTGTTTCAAACCCTAGGTCGCCTGGCGCCGGCATGGTAACCAGGACATCGTCTTCCCTTTTTGTCTCCATATTGGTAACCTGCAGATA
>CASUON010000399.1 GCA_949457475.1 uncultured Lachnospiraceae bacterium | reverse complement strand
GAAACGGCTGCGCCACGGACGGCGCATCCGTTTCCGGTCCGGCCGGTATCGAAAAAAACAGGAAAAAAGCTTAGAACTCCTTACTTTTCGTAATTGGAACAAATGCAGGGAACCCCTTCCGCCATCCGGCGTCCGCCTTTGATATACATTTAAACTTTACAGGGCACTAGAAAAAAGCATTGTAAAACAACCGTCCCACAATGCTTTCTGCTACTTATTGTACAATTTCTACAACCACTTTCTTTTCTACTTTTGAGGCTGCTGCTTTCACAACGGCGCGGATCGCTTTTGCAATACGGCCCTGTTTGCCGATTACTTTTCCCATGTCCGACTGTGCTACACGCAGCTCGATAACGATTGATTTGTCGCTCTCGGATTCGGTCACAACGACTTCATCCGGATAATCAACAAGCGATTTTGCAATCACTTCTACTAATTCTTTCATATATCCACCTCACTATTTCTCGATTCCTGCCGCCTTTAAAATCTTGGCTACAGTTTCTGTAGGCTGCGCGCCATTTGCCAGCCATTTCTTAGCCGCTTCAGCGTCTACATGAAATTCACTTGGGTCTTTTGTCGGATCGTAAGTTCCGATTTCGTCAATCGACTTGCCATTCCTAGACGTCCTGGCATCTGCAACTACGATTCTATAGAAAGGACTTTTTTTCTTTCCCAATCTCTTTAACCTGATTTTTACTGCCATCTGTTTCACCTCCTCAAACTGCTTTCTATCATGATACATTTATGTTAAAAAGGAAGTCTGAGCCTTCCCATTTTACCACCGCGCCTTCCTTTGCCGCCCAGCATGCCGCTCATCTGCTTCATCATTTTGCGGGTCTGTTCAAACTGCTTGACTAAGCGGTTGACCTCGCCGATTTCTACGCCCGCCCCTTTCGCTACGCGCCGTTTCCGGCTAATATTTAATATCGATGGGTCGCTGCGCTCTTGCGGCGTCATGGAATAGATGATCGCTTCGATACGCGCCATCTTTTTTTCATCCATAGCGTTTTCAATCTCTTCAATCTGCGAACCGCCAATGCCTGGCATCATTGACAATACGCTGGAAAGCCCGCCCATTTTTTTCATCTGGTTCATGGACTCTAAATAGTCGTCAAAGCCAAACTCCGCTTTTTTGAACTTCTGCTCCATTTCCCGGGCTTTTTCCTGGTCAATCTCTGCTTCTGCTTTTTCTATTAATGTCAAGATGTCGCCCATGCCAAGAATCCTAGACGCCATCCTTTGGGGATAAAACTGCTCTAGGTCTGAAAGCTTTTCCCCCATGCCAATATATAAGATCGGCTTTCCGGTTACGGCACGGATGGACAGCGCCGCCCCGCCCCTTGTATCCCCGTCTAGCTTGGTTAATATCACTCCGTCAATACCGATCTTTTCTTCAAAGGTAGACGCTACGTTTACCGCGTCCTGCCCGGTCATTGCATCTACGACAAGGATTGTCTGTGTGACGTCCACCTGCCTTTTTATTTCCGCCAGCTCTTCCATCATTTCTTCATCGATATGGAGCCGGCCTGCCGTATCGATAATCACAACGTTATACCCGTTCTTTACCGCGTGTTCCACCGCCGCCTTGGCAATGTCTACCGGACTATTTTTATCTCCCATCGAAAATACGGCGACGTCCTGCTTTTTACCATTGATCTGAAGCTGGTCGATCGCTGCCGGACGGTATACGTCGCAAGCCGCCAGCAGTGGCTTTTTCCCCTTCTGCTTCAGCTTTCCGGCAATCTTGGCAGTCGTCGTTGTCTTGCCCGCGCCCTGTAGCCCCGCCATCATAAGGACCGTCAGCTCGTTGCCCGGCTTGCATGCGATCTCCGTTGTCTCGGAGCCCATCATGCTGACCATTTCGTCGTTTACAATCTTGATGACCATCTGCCCCGGGTTTAAGCCGTTCATGACATCCGAACCAATTGCGCGTTCTTGTACCGCTTTCGTGAAATTTTTTACAACTTTAAAATTGACGTCCGCTTCCAGCAGCGCCAGCTTGACTTCCTTTAAAGCTGCTTTCACGTCGTCTTCTGTCAGCCTGCCTTTGCTGCGCAGATTTTTGAACACATTTTGAAGTTTTTCTGATAAGCTGTCAAATGCCATGTACAAACTCCCCTGCTGCTTCGCCGCAGCATACTATAACTCTTCCAAAATGGTATTGGATATCTGTTCAATCTGTTCTAATAGCGACTCGTCGTGGTATTTGCGGAATTCCCCGGCAAGCAGATGAATCTTCGCCACATGTTCCCTGGCATCCAGAAATTTTTTCACCAGGTGCAGCTTCGCCTCGTAGCCTTCCAGCGCTTTTGTGCACCGCTTTACCATATCGTGGACACCCTGGCGGCTGATGCCTTCTGCTTCCGCGATTTCGGCCAGCGATAAGTCGTTAAATACGAAATCTTCATAAATCCTGCGCTGGCGCGCGTTCAATAATTCCCCGTAAAAATCATACAAATATGCTTGTGCTACTATGCGCTCCATGCATCCACACCTCATTTTTGAGCCTTGAGTATCTTAACACAAGCATCCGGTAGTGTCAAGTATTTTTTCTTTACACCTACAATTTACTGAATTTCAGCCCGAAACGCTTAAGTAAATGACATTGTTTCACGGGGTGTGGATATGCAGGATATACTATCAAAAGAAAAATAATAGGTTGTTATCCAACCGTGAATATTTTTGTATTCCGGACGCCGGAACCAGGCAGCAGGCCCGTCCGGATGT
>CASUON010000398.1 GCA_949457475.1 uncultured Lachnospiraceae bacterium | reverse complement strand
TCCGCGAAATGGGGAGTGCAGATTGCGGGAATGATTTTTCAAACACGCTCTAGGATGCTACTTTTAAGACGCTGCTTTTAGGAGCCTACAATCGTACCTCCATTAGGATGCAGTACCTGCCCTGTCATGTAGCTTGCATCGTCAGATGCAAGAAATACATAACATGGCGAGACTTCACACGGCTGGCCCGCCCTGTCCATTGGGACATGCGACGTCTTTTTCCCAAATGTGGCAACTTCCTGCGCTGAATAAGACGCCGGGATTAACGGCGTCCATATTGGCCCTGGCGCAACCCCGTTTACCCGGATTCCTTTTTTCACAAGAGATAAGGAAAGCGACCTTGTAAGCGCTACGATTGCCCCTTTTGTCGCACTGTAGTCTATCAAGTCTTTATTTCCTTCATAGGCGGTAACCGAAGTCGTATTAATAATACTTCCGCCCTTTTTCATATAGGGGAGTGCATATTGAATTAAATAGAAAAAAGAAAACACATTGTTACGAAATATAAAATCCAACTGTTCATGAGAAATATCCAAGATATCCCGCTTGACAAACTGCATCGCATGATTATTTACCAATATATCCAATTTTCCAAAACGCGCAACCGTCCTATCCACACAATATTTGGCAAAGCCCGGATCTTTCAAATCCCCGCACATCAGCAGGCATTCCCCGCCCAACTGGTTTATTTTTTCTGCCGTTTCTTTTGCGTCGACTTCCTCATCAAAATAGACAATGGCCACAGAAGCGCCCTCTTTTACAAAATCGTACGCAACCGCCCTGCCAATGCCGCTATCCCCGCCGGTAACCAGCGCGACTTTCTGTTCCAGTTTTCGGTATTGCCTGCCGCATTCGGATATGGGAACCGGGTTCATCACATATTCAAATCCAGGCTGCCTGTTTTGATGCTGGGCGGGAAAAGCAGCGACGCTTTTTTCATCTTTCCCTACACATCCACATTCTTTGCTTTGATACATCGTCAGCTTCACTTTCTGATCTTTAAAATGCTTACTATGTATACTATGCAGCAAAGCGGTTTTTGCTAACAGCGCCATGCTATAATACCATAAGCAGTGTTCCAGCGCCAATCAACACGCAGCCAATGAACGACTTTACGCTAAATTGTTCATGGAGTACTACAAAAGCCAGAACCAGCGTAAACACAACGCTTAGTTTATCAATTGGCACGACTTTAGACGCCTCCCCATCTTGCAGCGCCCGGTAATAGCACAACCACGACGCCCCTGTCGCAAGCCCGGAAAGAATCAGGAACAGCCAGCTCTTTTTGCTGATCTGCCAGATTCCGCCCTGCACATTTGTCAAAAAAACCATTCCCCATGCCATAAAAACGGTTACTACTGTCCGAATCGCTGTTGCAAGGTTGGCATTAACCCCTTCGATGCCAATCTTTGCCAAGATGGAAGTAAGCGAAGCAAAAACCGCAGACAACAGCGCAAAAACCAGCCACATTTCCTTCCTCCCCCTATCGCCCGTCATGGTTAATACTGCGTACTACCCGGCACGGGTTGCCGACTGCCAGCGAATTTTTTGGTATATCCTTGGTCACAACGCTCCCGGCCCCAATGACGCAGCCGTCGCCGATCGTTACGCCTGGGAGGACGATCACCCCTCCGCCCAGCCAGCATCCGTTTCCAATTTTGATCGGCAGCGCATAGGTACGGCAAAAATACTGCCTGCTTTGCGCATCCCAGTCCTGGATCACGCGTTCCGAAAGCTCCACCGGATGCGTAGCCGTATACAGCTGTACGTTGGATGCAATCAGCACATGGTTTCCGATCGTTATCTGATTGCAGTCTACAAATGTACAGTTCATATTTACTGATACATGGTCGCCGATATAAATATTGCGCCCATAATCGCACGTAAACGGAACGCCTACAGACACATTTGTTCCAATACTTCCAAACAGCTGCCTAAGAATGCTGTCTTTTTCCGCTTTCTGTTCATAATCCAGGGAGTTATATGTTTTCACTAATTTCCGTGCACGGCTTTTAAACTTCAAAAATATTTCGTCATGGCAGTCATAATATTCCCCTGCCATGCATTTTTCCAATTCTCCCATCTCAGCCCCCTATTCCGCCGCGCGGCCTTTGCCGGCTGCCGGTGAGCCCGCCACGACGCCCCACCGCAAAAACAGCGCATACAGATAACTCGCCCCAAACACTTTCAGCTTTTTCGGGCCGGCTACGCACCCTTCCTCCGCCTGGACAGCCAGCGCGTTTACCATCGCTAGCTCCACCGTTGACCTTGTAATCGTCTTGCTGCGTTCCTTCCTCGAAACATATATTTCGTCTGTCAGCTTTCCCGTCCTGTTTGACAGTTTCATCTGATAGGTAAAATCTACCCCGCCGCTGCCGCTGCTGCCGCGCCCAGACGTCCGGAACGGTACGCCCTGAAACAGCTTCACGCACTCCCAGAGCTCTTCCTTCCATTCCCCGGTACGGACGGCATCCTGCAAATCCCGCACCACTTTCTCTATGTCCTCCACAAATTCCTCCATCATCCCTCGTGACCCTGCGAAAGGGATCCATCGACTTTTTTTGACTTTAGCACACAAGCGGAGGGCTTGTCAATACGGGCGGGCACTTTTCTGTGTGAAATCGTTGCAGTTGTTAGTTTTTATGGGGTGGGGATATGCAGAATATACTATCAAATGAAAAATAATAGGTTGTTATCCGGCAAAACGTGCATATTTTTGTATCCCGGACGC
>CASUON010000397.1 GCA_949457475.1 uncultured Lachnospiraceae bacterium | reverse complement strand
GGCCGGTTGCCTGGTTCCGGCGTCCGGGATACAAAAATCTTTACGGCTTGCCGGATAACAACCTATTAGTTCTCATTTTTAAGGGATATCCACACCCAATAAAAAGTAACGCGTTATATTTCCATATTTTTTTCGCAGAGATGTATATTTTCGTTTCTTCTGCCCATACTACTGCAAGAAACCTATGATTTCAAAATTAAGAAGTTAAAAAGTTAAAATGAAGCTTTTAAACCAGAAAGGAGAACAGAACATGAATCCAGATGAAGTAATTTGCAGCTGCCTTGACATTACAAAAGGCATGATCCAAGAAGCCGTAAACTCCGGCGCCCGGACACTGGCTGAAGTCCAGGAAATCAACAACGTCGGTACAGTCTGCGGCGCATGCCTAGAAGATGTGGAAAATCTGATTGCGGAATTGACGGCAAAATAACAGTCCTCTCATCCCCAATTAACGCCAACTCACGAGTTTCGTCGTCTCAAGTTATATGGCAAACTTATACCCGCGAGCACAATTATCTGCCAAACACCTTGGCGCCCGCGGGTATATGCCCCGTAAAATTTGGCAAAAGAAACAGCTTGCGTGTATAATCACTCGTGAGCATCGATTTACTATTACAGCCCGGGGCGCATAGACGATAAAATAGCGCCAAAAAAGCGCCAAAAAAGCGGCTATTTACGCGTACATGCCTGTTTTAACGGTTTTTTATTTCCCAGGCTGTAGCCAATACATGTTAAATGTTAAACTTTTGCCGAATGCGCAAAATACGACAGCATCGGCATATCATTGGCTGAATTTCCAATAACGGCGACGTCTTGTGGCAGATACCCCATCTGTTTACATACCCGTAAAACCCCCTGCAATTTCCCGGTTCCCTGCGCAGTAACTTGAATGCAGTTTTTTTCCTGTATCAGCAGGCAGGTATCCGGTATATGAAATATAGATTTGATATCGCTGGCATCCGTTATAATATCCTTTTTTACATTCTTATTGACATTCTTATTAACGGAGCTCTTTGTATGATTAGCCACATTTTTCGTTGCGCCCCGTTCCACGAACACTATTTTATATGCACGGCCGCTTTTTTGGTAAACCCGCGCTTTGTATCCATACCGGGCGGCGGCTTTTTCGGCAGCGGCGACCCAGCCGGTTTCCATCTGCCGTATTTCATCCATTACAATCCCGCCTTCCCCGCGCACGACGCACCTTGCGCCATTGGCAAACACGCCGCCGCGCATTACGCGCCAAACTGGATGTAAAATGGCCATCGCCGATTCCAGCGGCCTGGACGTCGCGGCATACAGGCTGCAGTGGGTAGAAAGCGCACGCAGCCACTGGACGGTTGGCCCTGGAATGCGCGTTTCCCCTTCCGGCAGGAGCGTGCCGTCAATATCCATAAATACCGCTTTGGGATATACGGGAATCCGAAACGCCGGATACGGCTGAAAAAAAAGAAGGCGCATATCCGGCCGGTTGCAATAGGCCAGGTAACAACTGCACCTTTTCCTGCCGCATAGGCGGCTCCCTTTTCCCTCAGATTCTTTCTCTGTTTCCTTTTCACTCCCGGACACGGCCCCTTGCCCAGTTTCCTTTCCTACCCTGGACACGGCCCCTTGCTCAGTTTCCTCTCTTGCCCCAGACACGGCCCTTTGCCCAGTTTCTTTTCCTGCCCCAGACACGGCCTCTTGCCCAGTTTCTTTTCCTGCCCCAGACACGCTGTAAAAGTTGCCGAGCACCCGCCGACTTATATTGCACCGACGCATTGTCCCATCCGCCTCTACGAACCGGTTATCCATGCAGTCGCGGTAATCCGCATCATGCGCGGCAAGTTCTAATCCAAAGTACTCGTCCAGCTGCATAAAAGCGTCTATCTCTTCCTCTGTATACGCCCGTCCCAGGCCGTCCATTTTATTAATCCATAAATAAATATGTTCAGGCAGCCCTTTTTTTAAGCGCCGTATCTGATCGATCTGTTCTGGGACGCCCACGGCGCCCACACAGTAGGCAATCTGCATGCCTGACAGCAGACGGCACTGCTCCAAAAACTGCCCAACCCCGGCCATCTGCGGATGGAACGTCCCCCACAAGCGCAGTTTTTCTATCTTCCCGCCGTGCGCGCGGTAGATAGCAAGCATTTTCTCTGCCGGAAAACTGAAATTGCTCTGCGCGCCGACGGCATCCAGCCCCGGATTTTGGCTTAACGCCGCCATCCCTTCCCAATAGTATTCATGGATAAGCGCTTCTCCATATGGGATGATCTGCACCGCCCCTTGCGCGTCCGCGCAGTTTTGCATCTGTTCTACAAACCGAAAAAATGCCGCCCGGTCTTTCTGCAACTCCTGCGCGCGCATTTTCTTTTTGGAAAACGGGCAGTAGCTGCATCTATAATTGCACGATTTCAGGCTGCCCCGGTAGTACCACTGCCGTTTCATTTCTAGTATGATTCTCCTTCTATGATTAACTATTATTAACGCTATCGGTCTATATGCTACATACTACATGCTATACGCCATTTGCCACTTGCTTTCAAAATACGATCAACCGATCGCCAATTCGCCTGTTTGAAAAATCATTCCCGCCATCTTACGGAAAGCATTTTTCGAACAGGCGCTAGTACTCCATCCGGACAGAAATTAGAGTAAGGAGCGGTCTGGTTCGTAGCAATGCTAGGCAAAATTTCAACGGCGATGTGGTTCCATCGACTAGAAATTTTAACGACGCAGTGGTGCAAAGCAG
>CASUON010000396.1 GCA_949457475.1 uncultured Lachnospiraceae bacterium | reverse complement strand
TGCATCCCGGAGCGGAACATCCGGACGGGCCTGCTGCCTGGTTCCGGCGTCCGGGTAGCACAAAACCTAAAAACTGTTCCAAAATTTAACTGTGGGATATAACCTATTATTGTTCTTTTTATAGTATATTTTGCATATCCCCACCCCGTGAAAAGTAATCGGATGTCAATGGCAACCTTGCTTTTACACCCTATCAACGCTAAAATACAGCTGCTCGGCGTTTTCATAAAATATCTTTTGTTTATCGCTCTCCCGAAGCGCCGGATGCTGCGCCACAAAATCAATAAAATGCTGGTACGTATCTTTTGTCATGGCAGACGGCATGTCGCTGCCCCACATCAGCCTGTCGGCCCCGACGATATCCACGGCACAGGATACATAGTCCCTCGCGGATGGGTACGGATATACTTCCGGCTTGCTGTTTAAGCATAACGCGGCAATGTCGAACCAGACATTTGGCAGCGCCAGTTTTTCCAACGAACGCTTGAGCAGCTCCCCGTCCCCAAGCTGCGGCGCAAGCAGATGGCAAATGACAAATTTCATCTGCGGATAGTGCAGTATGGCGCTTCGCAAAGCGTCGACTTGCCAGCAGTTATTTCGCGGCCTGCCGATATCAATGACAAAAATCAGCCCGCGTTTCGCGGCATGGCTGTATACCTGGTGCATTACCTCGCCGTCTAAGTCCAGTGTAGGATGGTAGCTCATCAGCCCGGAACCGTTGCTGACTTCGAATTTAAGAATCCGAAACTGCAACTCATCGAATAAATAGGCTTTGATTTTCTCTACCTGGGCGCAAAACGGGTCGTAGGTTGCCGCGCCGATAAAACGGCTGGGGTATTTTTGCACGGCCTCATACGTATATAAATTTTGAAACCCAAAATAATTTCCCTGCAACAGCACTGCCTTTTCTACCCCATGCGCATCCATCACCCGCAGCAGCGCCTCTGGCGTCGCGTCGTAGGCGCCGATTTCTTCCGGCAATATCTGAAAAGACTGCCCGGTTGCGTAAACGGCGCGTCCCCCTCCGCACGGGCGCAGCTCCCCTTGGGAGCCAGTCCCTGCGATACATTGCACGACATGCGCGTGCGCATCAATAATTTTCATCTTCCCCCTGTACCTTCTTTCCCATTTTTTGCCATTTTGCTGGCTATTTAGCATGTTTCTATAATCATATTTCTATTCGCATATTTCTATTCGCACATTTCTATTCGCATATTTTATTCGCATGTTTCTATTCGCATGTTTCTATTCGCATGTTTCTATTCGCATGTTTCTATAAATAAGAATGCAAAAAACAGCCTACCAGATGCCAGCTATAAAAGCTGGCGTCTGGTAAGGCCATATAAATAAAAAGGTTGTTTGCTATTTTAATACACGTACTTTTATGACGCTTTTAATCGCCCACAGTTTTTCTACGACCTCTTCCGTCAACGGCGTATCCAAATCAAACATGGAATATGCATAATTTCCCTTTGACTTGTTGGTCATATTTTCAATATTGATATCGAACTCGCCCAATGTCGTTGTGGTACGCCCGATAAAGCCTTTGCTGTTTTTATGCAATACCGCGACCCGGGCGGCTGTCGTACATTCCCCCATATCGCAGTTCGGATAATTTACCGAGTTTTTCACGTTGCCGTGCTCCAGGTAGTCGCGGATTTCCTGTGCCGCCATTACCGCGCAGTTATCTTCCGATTCTTCCGTCGACGCGCCAAGGTGCGGCGTGACAATGCAGCCTGGCTTGCCGGCTGTCGTATTATTTGGAAAGTCGGAGACGTACCTTTTTAACCTGCCTTCTGCCAGCGCCGCGACGATCGCTTCTTCGTCTACGAGCAAATCCCTTGCGTAATTTAATACAACCGCCGTAGGCTTCATCATAGCAATCGCTTCCGCATTAATCATCTGCCTCGTCGAATCCAAAAGCGGCACGTGGATCGTAATATAATCGCATTCGCGGTAAATATCCTCTACATTGCGCACATGCTTTACATTCCGTGACAAGTTCCATGCCGCCTTAATCGAAATGTAAGGGTCATATCCATATACTTCCATATCCAGGTGCGTCGCTGCGTTCGCTACCCGGATACCGATTGCTCCCAGCCCGATGACACCTAATTTCTTGCCTGCGATCTCACATCCTGCAAATTCTTTTTTCTGCTTTTCTGTCATTTTGGCAAGATCCGGATTGTCTTTTTCTGATGCAACCCAGTCCACGCCCCCGTTGATATCGCGGCTTGCCATAAGCATCCCCGCAAATACCAGCTCCTTAACGCCGTTGGAATTGGCGCCTGGGGTATTGAATACGATAATCCCTTGCTCGGCGCACTCTTCCAGAGGAATGTTGTTAACGCCGGCGCCTGCCCTTGCCACTGCGTCCAGCCCTTTCGGGAATTCCATGCCATGCATAGAAGCGGAGCGGACTAAAATCGCCTGCGCGTCTTTTACATCGTCTACTTTGTGATAGTCTTCCGTTAAAATATCCAGCCCCACCTGCGCAATGGGATTTAAGCATGCATAATTATACATTCTATTATTTCCTCATTTCATTCTAATTATAAATTCGCCAGTTTCCTTCCAGGAAATGTTCCCAGAAATCCTGCATCGCTATTTTTCGCTATGATTCCATACGTTTTCCCAGAAATCCTGCATCGCTATTTTTCGCTATGATTCCATAACATTTTCCCAGAAATCCTGCATCGCTATTTTTCGCTATGATTCCATACGTTTTCCCAGA
>CASUON010000395.1 GCA_949457475.1 uncultured Lachnospiraceae bacterium | reverse complement strand
AGGCTGCGAGTGGAAGTCCAGTCCGTAGCAGGGAAGTTGCAGCCGGCAGGCTGCGCAGTGGAAGTCCGGGCTGTAACTGGAAAAATCCAGCAGCATAGAAAGGGGATTTGCATGAAAAAGGTAATGTTGGTCGAGGATGAAGAGCTGATCCTCCAGGGAATCCGGTGCATTATCGACTGGGAGGAAATCTCCATGGAGGTAGCCGCGATGGCGCATAATGGGAAAGAGGCGCTCGCGCTGTTTCAAAAAGAGCCGGTGGATATTGTAGTGACAGATGTCGAGATGCCCGGGATGAACGGGCTTAAGCTGCTAGAAGAAATCCGCAAAATCAGCCCAAAGGCCAGATTCATTATCTTATCGGGCTACGATGATTTTGAATACGCGCGCAGGGCGCTCAAACTGGACGTAGAGGAATATATATTAAAGCCGGTGAACGAGGAGCAGCTGCAGCAGGCGCTTGTACATGCCGCACAGCATTTGGATGAGATCGACCGGACACGGATGGGAAGCATGGAAGGCCGGATGGGCTGGCATAAATTTTTGAATGGCAAATTAAGCGGCGACGAGATGGCGGAATTTTACCGGATGCTGCCAAAGCTCCAGGCAGGCGCGAGCGTATGCGGCGCCATTATGAAGCTGGATTTAAAAAGTATGGGCCAAGACGACGGTATCCAGCTTGTACTGACAGAAATACAAAAACTCCCGCAGGGGCTAAAAGCGGTCTATTTGTCGCCGGATACGCTGTTTTTGCTCTTCTTTGACACGCAAACGCACAGCAGCGGGCTGGAGGCGGAGGTATTTGGAGGGCTGCAAAATATATTGGAAAGCAGCTACGGGATTATGAGTTTTGTCACGGTTGCAACGCCTGTAATGGAATACGCACAGCTGCCGGAAAGCTATAAAGCCGCGTCCCGGCTCCAGAAATACCGGATACTGGAAGGGTATGGGGGCTGCATTACGGAAGCCTATATCAAAGACCGGATGACCCAAGACGTCGTGATCGATGAAACGATGCTGCGCAAAATGATATTAAAAAAAGACAAAGACGCGGCGCTGCATTATATCGAAGACTTGTTTATCAATAACCTGCGCTCAGAAGTCAGCGTGGATGTGCTTTACCACCTGGCGCTGAAACTGACGGTGCTGCTTTCTGATATCAAAAGGGAATACCATTTGGAGCGGCCCGAAAATTTGCAGGATTTATCGGAAATGATCGAACAGATTTACAAGGCGGATGACATTATCGGATTGAAATCGATTTTCCTTTCAGAGATTACGGAAATCATCTCCTGTTTGCATGCCGAAGATTCCCAGTACACGCCGGTTGTCAAACAGGTTATGGCGGAAGTGCAAAAAAACTACAAAGAAGATATGAATTTAAAGACGCTATCTTATAAATACCATATGAACGCGTCCTACTTAGGGCAGATATTCCAAAAGGAAGTAGGGTGTTCGTTTAGCCAGTATCTGAGCAATACGAAAAACAGGATTGCCAAAGACTTGATATTAAATACAAACCTTAAGATCAGCGATATCGCAAAAGAGGTCGGATATGCGGACACAAGCTATTTCTACCGGAAATTTAAGCAGTGCTACGGGGTATCCCCGGCGACGCTGCGGTCGGTCAAAAAATATCCATAAGGCCTGGACGGGAGGTTTGCAATGAGTACGCTAAAGAAAGGAAAACCGCGAAATGGCAATCCTGTTTGGAGGAAGTATCCGCTTACACGCATGCTTGCTATGGCGCTGTTTCTTGCCGCAGCCTGTGCGGCGGCAGGCTGCGCGCAGGGCAAAGAGAAGCAGGAAGATGGGGGCGACGTCATACAGCTCGTTTGGTACCAGATCGGGGAAGTGCAAAAAGACGACCCGGTAGTGCTAGAAGAAGTAAATAAATATATCCGCAGGAAGATCGGCGTTACGCTGTCGATCAAAAAAATCAGCTGGGGGGACTACAACCAGAAGATGCGCGTGCTGATGCAGACCGGGGGCAGGTGGGATATGTGCTTTACAAGCTCTTGGACGAACGATTATCTGCAAAACGCGCAGAAAGGGATGTACCTGGAGCTGGACGCGCTGCTGCAAAAGCAGGCAAAGCAGATGTATGAACGCATGGATAAACGTTTCTGGAAGGCTGCGCGCGTGGGCGGGAAAATATACGGTGTGCCGAGTGAAAAAGAGATCGGGGACTGCCCGATGTGGGTATTTACTAAAGAGTACGTGGACAAATACCAGATTCCATATGAGGATATCCACTCTCTGGAAGACTTGGAGCCGTGGCTTGCCTTAATTAAGGAAAAAGAACCGCAGGTCGTCCCGCTGTATCTGACCAAAGACTTTACGTCCCCTACCTATATGGATAAGATTCAAGACCCGGTTGGCATTGAATATGAAGACCGTTCGCTCACTGTAAAAAACGTATTCGACACGGACACCATGAAATCCGTGCTGCGTACAATGCACAAGTATTACCAGGCGGGCTATATCAACCAAGACGCACCGATTGCTTCGGATGACAAATCCGTCCGCCGGTTTGTAACAAAAGGCGACGGGCAGCCGTATGCGGAGCTGATCTGGGGCAAAGACCTCGGCTATGAGGTCGTCGTTTCCCGGATCAGGGATACCCAGATTACAAACGCGTCCGCAAGGGGCGCGATGACAGCCGTCAATAAAGACTGCGAGCACCCGCAAAAGGCGGTGGCGCTTTTAAACCTGATCTATACGGATGCCTATTTGCGCAACCTTTTAAAT
>CASUON010000394.1 GCA_949457475.1 uncultured Lachnospiraceae bacterium | reverse complement strand
TCCCGCTTCGGAAACGAATCCGCCGCCGCTGTAACCGCAAGGACATTTTCACCCAGCACTTCCTGCGCGACTTTTAACAAATAGGCGGAATCCACGCCGCTGGAAAATGCGACGGCAACGCGCCGCAGCCCTTTTAGATATTGCTTAAGCTGTTCCTGTTTTTCCCAATCTGACGGGCTTGCACCTTCTCGTATCGCTTTTGTCGCGGTTTCTGGCGAAACCATTTTGCTCGCTTTTGTCGCGGTTTCTGGCGAAACCATTTCCTTTACTTTTGTTGCGGTTTCTGGCGAAACCATTTCCCTCGCTTTTGTCGCGGTTTCTGGCGAAACCATTTCCTTTACTTTTGTCGCGGTTTCTGGCGAAACAGTTTCCCTCGCTTTTATCGAATTTTCTATCGAACTTTCTACCATGAGCAGTTATCCCCTCCGCATTTTTCATGACTGGACAAAACCCCGTATCGTATTCTTTTTTATGGAAATTTCAGTTATCGTCGGATGTTCCCCGCACACTGCGCAGCATGGCTCCCGCCCGGGCAGCTTGACTTTGCGAAATTCCATTGCCAGCGCGTCAAACTTCAGCAAATATCCGGTCAGCAGTTCCCCGACGCCCAATATGTATTTGATGGCCTCCATTGCCTGCAGGCTTCCAATAACGCCTGCGGCGGCTCCGACTACCCCCGCCTGGCTGGCGGGCTGCACGGCGTCCGCTGGCGGCGGGCTTTGGAAAATGCAGCGGTAGCACGGCCCCTTGTTGGGCACATATGTCATCAGCTGCCCCGTAAAACGGATCACGCCCGCATGGCAAAAAGGCTTATGCGACAGCACGCAGGCATCGTTGATCAGAAATTTGGTTTCAAAATTGTCCGCTGCATCTATAACAAAATCATATGCCTGGATAAGTTCCATTATATTTTCCGCCGTAACTAACGCCTGGCTGGCGTGTACCGTTACCTCCGGGTTCAGGCGCAAAACCGCCTCCTGCGCAGAAAGCGCCTTTGCCCTGCCAACATCTCCTAGCGCATGCAAAATCTGCCGCTGTAAATTCGACAGATCTACTTCGTCGGAATCTACAATCCCAAGCGTGCCTACGCCTGCCGCAGCCAGGTACAACGCAGCCGGGGACCCCAGGCCCCCAGCCCCGACCACAAGCACTTTTGCCCTGGATAATTTCTCCTGCCCCGCTACGCCTATTTCCGGCAGCATGATATTGCGGGCATACCGTTCCATCTGTTTTTCCGTTAACAAGGACTTTTACCCCCATAAATCTAAACTACTTTTTACGAATCTTATACAATACATGCATTTCCTGTCGCATACCTTAGTTCCAGTATTTTATCCGTACTAAAGCGTATTTGAAAAATCATTCCCGCTATCTGCCGGAAAGCATTCTTCAAACACGCTCTATGCTCTGTGAGCAGTCTGCATTTCACGTCAGAAAAAACAATTCAGCCTTCATGTAAAATTATAATCAAGCTTTTACACTCATGCAGAATTCTATTCTCTTAGTTGTTATAAATATCCAGACACAGTGTAGCACATGGCAAGTCTTTTTTCAACACACCTGGCATAAAAGCAGGATAAACTTATAAATGCTTCTTACAGAAAAAGCCCAAAGGCTTCTATAATTAAAAAATAGGTAAAAAAATACTGATAAACAGACATCATTCTGAACATGGACAACAAAAAGGCTCACCAGAAAACACATAATAGTCTCTAGTGAACCTCTTTATTCAATATCAATAAGCTCAAATCCAGTTTAGTGCACGCACCTCCCTAGTAAAAACCTCTAACGGTTTTTGTTCAATGAATAGTATTTCACCCTTTTTCGCATCTCTTGTCAACTGTCTAGTTTAAAAAATTTGTTTTTTCATCATGGCATTCCGACTGTCCAACTCCCGGAATTCAGGTATTTTTCCGAGTATATTGGCCAGTTTTTTTGTTTTACTGAACTTTTTTAGGCTATTCAGTTTCCTAAGGGCACTCACAGTTATTATGTGCTGCGGCATTTCTTATAAACTTTATGGATTTTAAATAATCAGAATAGTTGAATGATGGATACATTTGATAATACATTTCATACAGCTCCATAAAACTCCCAAAAGAAATCAGTTCAACAATATTCCATAATGCTAACTTTTTCGGTTCTTTATACTCATCCAAGTGATTCTCTGCCAAATTTGAACAGAATGAGTACTTTTCTGCTTTTCCCTGAATATTTGCTTCAGCATTTGGGTGATATTGAAGAAACAATTTTACAATATGATAGCCGTCCTCTTTGGAATTACCACATAAATCATTCATCAGCCGTACTTTCAGATAATGCTCTACATCCAACGACAGTTCTAAAATTATTTTCCTAATATATATATCCAGCTTCGATAGTTCTACAAGATATGCAAAATCTAAATTATAATAATTTTTTGTTTTTGGATTTATAGAATAGTTCCTTGCATAGGATTTTAATTTAAAATAGTAATTATTGTATTTCAAAAATTTCGTTGCATCCTCTACCGGATACAATTCAAACTTTATATTCCTGCCTGACATATCCTGAATCTGTTCTTCCACAGTCAGCTTTATTTTTTCGTTTTGTACCTCCACCCATTATCCCCACTCTGCAAGATTTTACATATATCATTAGATCATTATACACAAAATATAGATAAAATACAACAACTGAATTCTAATATTTAAGTGTTATAGTTACCGTTCGTTACTTTTCATGGGGTGGGGATATCCCTTAAAAATGAGAAATAATAGGTTGT
>CASUON010000393.1 GCA_949457475.1 uncultured Lachnospiraceae bacterium | reverse complement strand
GAGGGCTTGCGGCCTGGCCCCAGCGTCCGGGTAGCACAGACTTAAAAACTGTTCCAGAATTTAGTTCTCATTTTTAAGGGATATCCCCACCCCGTGAAAAGCAACAGGACCGCAGGCAAAAGAAAAACCCCCAAGCTGCATCGCTATACAGTTAGGGGATTTTCTTAATTATCATTATGAACTTTCTATTTGTAAATCCTTACGCTTAAAACCTTATATTAATTATTAATCAGCTTGCTGCCTTCATCATTCCAGCTGTACAGTTTGCGGACATCTTTGCCGACTTCTTCCGCCGGATGCTCTGCGGCTTTTTTGCGCATCATCTTAAAGTGTACCTGACGTCCTGCCGGAGACATATCCAGAAGGAATTCCTTCGCAAAAGAACCGTCCTGGATATCTGCCAGTATCTTTTTCATAGTCTTTTTCGTTTCTTCTGTAATAATCTTAGGCCCGGTAATGTAATCGCCGTATTCCGCAGTATTAGAAATCGAATAGCGCATCCCCTCAAAGCCGGACTGGTAGATCAAGTCTACGATCAGCTTCATCTCATGGATGCATTCAAAATATGCGTTCCTTGGGTCATACCCTGCTTCGCACAATGTCTCAAAACCTGCCTGCATCAATGCGCAGACGCCGCCGCACAATACTGCCTGCTCGCCGAATAAGTCTGTTTCTGTCTCTACGCGGAAAGTTGTTTCCAGGACGCCGGCCCTTGCCCCGCCAATGCCAAGCGCATATGCCAGCGCAAGGTCAAGCGCTTTCCCGGTTGCGTTCTGTTCTACCGCTACCAGGCACGGAACGCCTTTGCCTTCCAGGTACTCGGAACGTACGGTATGGCCCGGCCCTTTTGGAGCGATCATCGTTACATCTACATCCTTCGGCGGTACGATCGTCCCGTAGTTGATATTAAATCCATGCGCAAACATCAGCATGTTGCCGGCTTCCAGATTCGGCTCGATATCCTGCTTGTACATATCGGCCTGTTTTTCATCATTGATCAAAATCATAATGATATCAGCCATTTTTGCAGCTTCTGCTGTATTATAAACTTTTAACCCCTGCGATTCTGCCTTGGATTTTGACTTGCTTCCTTCATACAGACCGATAATGACATTGCACCCGGAATCTTTTAGATTCAGCGCGTGTGCATGCCCCTGGCTGCCGTAACCGATAATCGCAATCGTCTTGCCTTCTAATAAAGACAGGTTACAGTCTTCCTGATAATAAATTTTGCTTGCCATTTCTTTGCCTCCTAAAAAATTAATCTAAATATGTAACATCGGAAGAACCCCTGGTTAAACCAGTTATTCCGGTTCTAGCTAATTCAAGGATTTCAAAACCGGAAACGAGGTCCAAAAACGCCTCCAGTTTGCCCTGCGTCCCGGTCAGTTCTATCACAATCGAATCCTTCGTCACGTCTACGACTTTTCCACGGAAAATATCGATCACACTCAAAATCTCCTGGCGGCTGGACGCCTGGACGCGCAGCTTCACAAGGATCAGCTCGCGGGTAACCGAACTGCCTGCCTCTAATTTCTTAATATCCAATACGTCCTCCAACTTTGCAAGCTGATTCTCGATCTGCTGCAAAATCAGCTCGTCCCCGCTGGATACAATCGTAATCCTCGTATAGCGCGGATCTGCCGTCACGCCGGCTGAAATGCTGTCGATATTATACCCGCGCCGGCTAAACAGCCCGGATATATGGCTTAATACACTGGAAGTATTCTCAACTAATAATGATAAAGCCTGACTTCTCATAATGAAAACCATCCTTCTTTTTGGTCTGTGCGCCTGCACATGCTTTATTCTAGCACATTCCGAAAGAAAGTCAATCATTTTTCAAACACGCTCTATGGAAAATCAAACGTATGCCCTCTTCGCAGGCCAGAAACATCCTTGCCGCTTATCTAGATGCAGTAATGTATAAAGAATCATTCACTGGTATTAAAATTCAAGGAAGATAGACACTTGCACGGGGTACAAGGGGGTTGACCAGGTTTAGAATAGCAATGCCACCCATCACTCGCCAAAGTATCAGGGTGGTTTTTGCTATGTATAGCTACTTACAAAACGTAAAAACGAATGTAAGCAATGCCAAAATAAATAACCCAAAGGTCATAAGATCTTTAAAATCAAAACCGTTAGGATTTCTCATAGCATCACCCCCATTCTATTTAGAATGAGGCCAACACACCCTGTAACACGACTGCTCTTTTGCAATTACAACACATCTTTTGACACGCTACAACATAATTTTTATTACATCAAAAAAGATGCGTTTATCAATTAATCTCCCTTCATCCCAATCTGCAAAATCCTCCGGTGTAAGAGAAGGGCGGTTGTCGTAGATGAATTTTTCTTTCTCATACGGCTTTCCAGAGTCAATCCCGAGCTTAAATGCAACTGCATCTCTGGTCGTGCTTATGGTAGTGGAAATATTCCCATCACCGCCAAATTGAGTAGCAGTTTTTCTCTTTTCTGTTTTTAAACTCTCAATCCTTTCTAACCGTCTCGCATAATCAATCCTTTCTGCTTTTAAGAAATCTTTCCAGGCTTCGTTTTAACCCATATAGCAATCTCCGACAAAATATGCTATAACACCCTATAATCAATGTAGACAGTATGGGAATAGTTCCTCAGTTGCCCTTTTCGGAAATGGAAAGGGGGATTATAGACAGGAAACAAGCTATCCTCTACATCAAATAGGGGAAAGGTTGTTATCCGGCAATTAAATTCTGGAACAGTTTTTTAGTTTTGTGCTACCCGGACGCTGGGGCCAGGCCGCAAGCCCTCTCGGATGTTCCA
>CASUON010000392.1 GCA_949457475.1 uncultured Lachnospiraceae bacterium | reverse complement strand
TTCCAGGCGCAGCTCGCGCTCTTCCTTGTCTACGACATACTGGTACCATGTCCCGTCTTCGTCAACGGCAAACCGGATGCGGATGCACTCGCAGCGTTCGTCCGCCTTTCGAATGGAATCTTTGAGCACTTCCCAGTCTAATTCCGTCTCGATGGTCAAGCTTGTCCCGATATTTACAACTTCCTTCTTCGGACAGAAATCCTGGTAAAAGAAATGAAATTTCTGCGCTTTTGTCAAAGGGTATACGGTATACCCGTTTCTTGTCTCCATCATTTAATAGCCCCTCCTAAAAATTCATCCAGTGCACGTTCATAAGCTTCCATGTCTTTATAATAGCTTTCCGCATGTGCCGCACCTTTGATAATCAGTTTCTGCGTCTTGGACGCACAATTTTGTTCAATTTCATCACACATTTTGCATGGGACAAACGTATCCGCATCCCCATGGATCAAAAGGATTGGCACTTTAGCTTTGCGTACTTCCCTTGCCGCATTGCATTCGTCCAGCCCGTAGCCCGCATTTTTGCGGTTCATATAATCCGTAATCTGTATCATTGGAAACGCAGGCATATGATACATCGAATGCAATACGTGGGTAAATACATGCTTAGGCGACGTAAAAGCACAGTCCGAAACGATCCCTTTTACCTGGCCCGGAAGTGACAGGCCGCTTGCCATCAAGACAGTAGCCGCCCCCATGGAAATACCGTGCAAAAGAATCTGCACATCTTCCCCGCATTCGCTGATCGCCCAATCGATCCAGGCGCAGGCGTCGATCCGGTCTAGGCAGCCAAATCCAATATACTCCCCTTCGCTCTGTCCATGCGCGCGCTCATCAACGAGCAGCATGCTGTAGCCCCGCTTCATATAATAATCCGACAGGCCGATATAATCGCTCATACCCTGGCTGGTATACCCGTGAAAACAGATGACCATTTTCTCTTTTTTGTCCCGCGGAAAATATGTAGCATGCAGCTGCAGCCCATCTCCCGAACGCTTATACACGTCTTCATGAGGCTGCGCAAGCATCGCTTCTTTGCGCGCTTCAATCAACGGCATATACTGGTTCCAGTCTGTCCCCGCCATTTTCATGGTGCGTTCCGTCTTCGCCTTGCCCCGTTTCATTGTCCTGCGGTACATATACGCCGAGCCGCCCGCTTCAGCGGCGGCCAGTGCCGCAGCAAACAGCGCTGTTCCTGTTACTAATTTTTTCTTCATATTTCCCCACTTTCCTATTGCACCTGATGCTGTCTATCTTTTTGCATTTTGCCCTGCTCTGAGCTAGGCTTTTTTACCGGTGCTTTGCTGGCTTTCCTTGCCGCGCCCGCGCCTATTTTTTGCCTTTTTCTACAATCCAGCTTTTTTATACCGACGCTTCGCATATTTCCTTGCCGCGCCCGCGCCTATTTTTTACCTTTTTCCGAGATCAGGTCTTTTAATTTTAACGCTTTGCCGATATCCCCTTCTACTTTCAGCTTCTGCAAAGTAAACGCGGCAACCGGGTCCAGCTTGCCGGAGGCAATTTTCTTTAAAGTCTCCGCTTTGCAGGTAAACATCGCGTCCCTGTCATAATACTCATAAGGCTCTACATATAATTTGCCTTCCTTAACTTCTACGTAGAAAATCCCTTCCGCTTCACCAACAATATTAAATTGGTAAGCAAGGTGCTCTGTGATGTCGCTGACATCAGCATCCATAAACATTCCTTTTACTTCTGCAAAAAACTCCGCATATGTCATAACGTACCCTCCATTTTTTCGACCTTTGGTCAGTTTATTGTTAAAACCACCATATCACTAATTCGACCGTTGGTCAACATTTTTTTCTGTTAAAGATTGACAAAAAATAAATGTTTTTATGTGAACATTTCCTGACCATTATGTGCTATAATAGTCCGAACTATTCATTGATTGTCCATAAAATCCAGACAGTTCCACTTCATCAGGAAAGGCTAACTTATGTCAGGCAACGCAAAATATGATAAAATCCTAGATGCACTTCAGGCTTTACTGGAAAATCGAAATATGCAGACCATTACCGTAAGCGAAATCGCACAGGTTGCCGGTATCGGCAAAGGCAGTATCTACTATTATTTTAATTCCAAAGACGCCATCATGGAGGCGCTGATTGAGCGTAATTATAAAAAGCCGCTGGAGATTGCCAAAAACCTCGCCAAACAAACCGACGTCCCGCCTTTTACACGTATGGCGATGATCTTGCAGGCGTGCCGGAATTCCTCCATTGAATATATACGCCAAAATACTGCGGCTACATCCGCCGCAAGCGCCCAGGAGCAGGCATATTTGCATCAGAAATATATCCAGTACCTAATTAGCGAATTAAAGCCGGAGCTGGCCGCTATCATCAAACAGGGGATTGCGATTGGGGAAATACATTTTGACTATCCGGACGCGCTGGCGGAAATCGTACTGATCGTACTGACTGTCGAGATCGGGAATACGCTGGCGCCGTCTTCACAGGAAGAAATCGAAGAGACGATGCGCGCTTTAGTCGCATTGCTGGAAAAGGGGACGGAAAATCCGGTTGGCTCGCTGAATTTCCTATTATCCTTTTAAACGGCCGCAACAAAGTTAACGTAAATAGATTGCGGGATACCGGATATTTATAAAATATCATCAAAAAAAGCGGGATACCGGATATTTATAAAATATCATCAAAAAAAGCGGGATACACCCGCTTTTTTCAATCGTACAGTATTTCCTTTTGCATTGTTTCCAGCCTGCAATACGTCTGCTTTTTGCACTGCTTCCAGTCCGCGATCGTTCCTTTTGCATTATTTACAGCGTAATATACTA
>CASUON010000391.1 GCA_949457475.1 uncultured Lachnospiraceae bacterium | reverse complement strand
CAGGATGCTTAGAATTTCTTACATCCCGAAGCTGGAACATCCGAGAGGGCTTGCGTCCTGGTTCCAGCGTCCGGGTAGCACAAAATTTCCGGATAACAAGCCTTTAATTTTCTTTTTGTAGTATATTCTGCATATCCCCGTGAAAAATAACGACGGATGAAGGAGTGGTTTCAACGGGCAGCTTCAAAAATACGCACGCGCTCCTTTGTTAATGTTTCGATTACCTGGATCAGGCTACGGAAATCAGCGCCAAGGCCTTTGGAGCAAAGTTCCGCCTTTTTATAAATCTGTTCCAGCTCATCCATACGTCCGTTCCGGATTGCAGAGATCATTTCTGTCCCATAGGCATGAAATGACTGGTGCTTTTTTTCAAGGCCGTCCCAGATAGCTGTAACGTTTGGGTGTACCGGATGGAATGCGTAATAAAAATGTCCAAGGCCGCATTTGGTACAGTCTGTTTGTAGCGGTTTCACATGCCCGCTACGCGCCATTTCCTGTAATGTTTCCAGCCAGCTTTGGTGGGCTTTAGCCGCGCTTTCGATGCACTGCAAAAGCACCTGGTTATCCAGCATGTAAAATGCGTCCTGGGCCATTTTTCCCATAATTTCAACGGATTCCCCTAACTGCTTTTCGATTACTTTCGACGGTTCAGCCAGGCCCGCCACAGACTGGCTGACGTTGGCCAGAGATTGTGCGTGCTCTTCCATGTTTGTGCATTGTTCGCTGACGTGACGGGAATGGTTGTCCAGCTCGTTCATGGAACTGCTGATCTGTTCGCTGACTGCCGCCAAGGAAGAGACAGAATCGTTGATATGTACCATGCCGGTACGGTTGCTGCCGGTAATTTTCCAGATATCCGTAATGTCCTTGTTCATTTGTTCTAATTCTGTTACCGTTGTGTCTACGCTGGTAATGCTTTTTTTGGAAACGTCTTTTACACTGTCAAGAAAACTTCCCATTCGTTCGGTCAGCGTTTTTGTTTCGTCTGCAAGTCCGCGGATAGATTCTGCAACAACGGCAAATCCCCGGCCGGCTTCTCCGGCGCGCGCGGCTTCAATAGAAGCGTTCAGCGCCAGCAGGTTTGTCTGGGAAGAAATGGCGCTGATTGCTGAGACTGCCTCGCTCATATGCCCGATAATTTCCAATAGCCCTTCGATATCCGTCTTCATTTCTTTTGCATTGGAGATCGTATTCGAAGAAAGGCTGCTGACAGAATCCAAGTGTTGTTCACATTCGTGTATTTCATCCATTATTTTCGCAGATTCATCCGAAACATCCACAATTGCGGATGTTAGATTTTCATGCGCTTTTGCGACTTCGCCGGCAATTTCCGCGGTCGATGAGGCGGCGTCTGTGACCGTATTTACTGACTCTGCTATAAATCCGTTAATTTCGTCCAGTGTTTTTGCGTTTTCTTCTAGTATTAGGTCCATAGCGCTCATATGGATTACGGCATCCATGGATTTTGTCACAGCCTGCTCAAACGCTTTCCTTCCATCCATCAGCCGCTTGTGGATGCTGTTTAATTCGCCGTTTGCCGGTTCATACTTCATATCCTGTAGCTCGGAAATCGACGTAATTGTATGGTTCAGTTCTTTTTTTCGTAGTTTAATTACTGCGTTTGCCGTGGCCGTATGCTGCAGGCTGTCTTTCTGCTGAATGTGAGTCATTTCACTACCCTTTCTGATTTTTAGTAACTGTAATGATATAATTACTGCCCGTGTGATGCAATGCTGCCTAAATGCATTGCCAGTATGAAAATCTCGGCGCCACAGGGGATATTGGCAATACAGTAAAGTACGAAAGCAGCCAGGGCAAAATATGCAATACATTATATTATAATATAACAACAACAAATAGCAAGCGTATATTCTGCGCATATTCACTCTATTTTTACGCATACGGCGGGACACGCTTTAGTAGATTTCTATGAACGCGTAATCGCCGGAAGAGGATGTACCTCCAATCTGATAAGGGAGCGGATGGTGGAAAACAGGCCCGTCTACAGCAAGCGTATGGTATTCGCCGTTTTCGCCGCAGATATCGATGCCGGCCGCCCGCATGGCGGCAAGGGCAGTTTCGTCGATCGGTGTTCCTAAGAGGCGTAGCGGCAGTCGTGCCTGATGGATGCTTTTGACGATGCATTTGTAGCCGAGCCTGATGGATTCATACACAATGTCTTCCCGTTTTCGCTGCCACAGCGGGAAACAGGGGAGCAAGCCGACCGCCTTGCACCGTGCTTCCTCCCACTGGCGGTTCTGCGCAAGGTCGATATCACCGAAACAGGCGGCATTGGCGCCCATGCTTTTGGCTTTCATTAGCCCGGTTTCCAAAGATTCCTGGTAGTCCGCGCCGTTGGACGGACAGGTAATCAGCGGCAACTTTAGAGCCTGTGCGTATCGTTGCAGCATAGCGTTGTCAGCGCCATGAAAATATGAGCGCCCGGCAGCTTCATTTACCATAATGACCAGGCATACTGGTTTATGGCCTTTTTCTAGCATTTTGTGGAGCGCAAGGGTGCTATCTTTTCCGCAGCTATAGGACATGGCAAATTTTAAGCGACTTTTAGACGGGGCTTTTAACTGCTGGTCGGGTTCTTTGCATTTCATAGTCGTCTCTCCTCCTTATGGTTATATTGTATTATGGATACCATATACCGTCAATGCAGATATAGATAGATAGCGATTAATTTTCGCCATCTGCGCCGAGCACGGCCGCTTTGCGGCATCTACATTGTCGTGCGAGTGTGCATCCACCGGAGGGATATATGTTACTTTTCATGGGGTGGGGATATGCAGGATATACTATCAAAAGAAAAATAATA
>CASUON010000390.1 GCA_949457475.1 uncultured Lachnospiraceae bacterium | reverse complement strand
CGTTGGCACAGGAGCACCTCCTTATTTAGTTTTCATTGTACATATAACCCATAACTTTCCGCCAGCCAGCTGCCGAATGATTGCATCTGGCTGCAGGCGGTCGTTCGGTTGTCATAAATAACAATAATTAGATTGTATACTTTCCCTCGCATTATGTCAAGTATATTCCGAATCCGGTAAACGGTAAACATTGCCGCAGTGGGCAATCTCCATGGCCGGGCAGCCCGCATCTTTTATCCTTTTAACACATGCATAATCTCATGGCTGCAAAATCCCCTGCCCAGCAAAAACCGGTATAGCTTTTGCGTCTCTTTCGTTGTCGCTGTTTCGGCATGATACTGCTTTTTTTCCAAAAGCCTGCGAATAAGCTCTTCTTGTGATGCCTGATGCTCTTCTTCCATTGCCTGCTCGATAATATCTTCTGAAATCCCTTTGGACAACAGATCGCTTTTTAACCTGCCAATGCTCCTGCGCTCTTGGTTCAACCGTATATACGTCCTAGCATACCTTCCGTCGTCAATATAGTGGTAAGACTTCACATACAAAACAGCTTCATCAATCAGCTCCTGCGGATACTTTCCTTCCTGCAATTTTCTGCGCAGCTGCCATTCGGTACGGTCCATTTTTTCCAACAGGTGCATAGCGCGTTTACGTACGCGTTTTCCGACAATCTCATAGTATATCTGGCTATACAGGCTTTCATCGATTGTTTGTCCCTCTTTCAGTCCTAACTGACGTACCTCCCCTTTATACAATACCAGCTGCTTCGCATTATCAAACGTTATTTCAACTTTTTCTTTACTGATTGGCAATATTTGTGTAATTACCATGGCTATTTATTTTTCTCCGGTATCGTACCAGCTGCTTGTTCTCGATCCGCCCCGCCGGCCGCCGGCGTTTTTTTTGCCTCTGCCGCTTTTTCCAGCGATCCCTGTTTTTTTGGGGAAACCAAAGACGGCTCTTTAGATGCTGCATTTGATTCCAATTTGGATTCTGGTTTGGATTCCGCTTCTGATTTTGCCTTTACATCTGGCCATGCATCCACCCCTGTATTTTTCGTCCCCATCCTTGCTGCCTTGGCCGCTGCTTCAGCCGCATTTTTTTCTGCTTCTTCCAGCCGCTTGGCTTCATAATGGTCGCGCACTTTTGTATCTATTTCTTGGCATAGTTCCGGCCGGTCTTTTAAAAGCTGCTTGGCATTCTCCCTGCCTTGGCCGATCTTTTCCCCTTCATAGGCGTACCAGGCGCCGGATTTATTGACAATTCCAATATTGACTGCATTGTCTAATATATCGCCCTCTCGTGAAATCCCTTCCCCAAACATAATATCAAACTCGGCTTCTTTAAACGGCGGGGCAATCTTATTTTTCACAACCTTAATACGAGTACGGTTTCCGACCATAACGCCGCCCTGCTTTAATGTCTCGATCTTTCGTACATCCAAGCGTACAGACGCATAGAATTTTAATGCGCGACCCCCCGTCGTCGTCTCTGGATTTCCAAACATAACACCAATTTTTTCACGCAACTGGTTAATAAAGATCACAATACAGTCCGTTTTGTTAATAATACCAATTAGCTTGCGCAGCCCCTGGGACATCAGCCGCGCCTGCAGCCCTACGTGGGAATCACCCATATCCCCGTCAATTTCGGCTTTTGGAACAAGCGCCGCTACAGAATCCACGATTACAATGTCTATGGCACCGGAACGCACCATTGTTTCCGTAATTTCAAGCGCCTGCTCCCCATTATCGGGCTGGGATATGTATAAGTCGTCAATATCGACTCCGATCTTGCGCGCATACGACGGGTCTAATGCATGTTCCGCATCGATGAACGCCGCAATTCCACCGGACTTTTGCACTTCCGCAACGACATGCAGCGCTACGGTCGTCTTACCGCTGGATTCCGGGCCGTATATTTCTACAATCCTGCCTTTTGGAAGTCCGCCCAGCCCCAGCGCCAAATCCAAGCTGAGCGAACCGGTGGGTACGGTATCCACATGCATCTTTCTCGTCGGATCCCCAAGCCTCATAACGGCCCCTTCGCCATATTGTTTTTGAATTTGAAAAATCGCCGCGTCCAACGCTTTTAATTTATCTTCTTTACTTTCTTTTGCAGCTTTCATTTCTTTCGCCATAGCGTTCCTCCTTTTCGGGCTAATACGAACACACGTTTGTATCCATACGTTTATAATAGTATATTTTTTCTAAATTGTCAATCTTACTGACAATCGTATACAGTATTTTTAACCTGCCTCTTGTCTGCCTTTTTCTATATAAAAATCAAAATCTTAATGTTTAAAGCCGCATAGATGATAATATCCAACTGCAATATCTGGCCGCACGGTCTGGATTTCCAGTTAAAAATGGTATCGTAGCGCAAATAATGCTATCTTGCCAAAAAAGCACGGCTGCCTCCATCGCGTGCCGAAACTTACGCCAACCTAGGTTTCACTATCATTTCTATGGATTGCAAATGGACATCTAACAAATAATACGAAAAGAAGCAAATAACATATGAAAAACAAAAGAGACAAGATCGGATTTACTGATTACCAACATTCAGATAACTGTATTATAATCATTCACGCAACAACCGTCAAGCATTTCTTTCAAATTTAAACAGGCTATACCGGCACAAAAGTTACTTTTTACGGGGTGGGGATATGCAAAATATACTATAAAAATAATAGGTTGTTATCAACAAACCGTAGATATTTTTATATCCCGGACGCCGGAACCAGACAGCAGGCCCGTCCGAATGTTCCGCTCCGGAATGCAAGAAGTCCTAGAGCGTGTTTGAAAAATCATTCCCGCAATCTGCACTCCCCATTTCGCGGAAA
>CASUON010000389.1 GCA_949457475.1 uncultured Lachnospiraceae bacterium | reverse complement strand
ATGACCTCTGTCGTCGGCTATATTGCGGTGCAGGATTTGACAAAAGTGTCCGATATTATCCGTTCCCATACGATGGACGCATTCTTCCCGCTGATCGCTACGGCAGTTATCTATTTTGCAATTGCAAACCTTATGACCGGCGTGCTTACCTATGCGGAACGTAAGATTGACCCGAAGCGCAGGAAACGCGAAGTAAAGGGGGTGGAACGGAATTGATACAAATTTCACATTTACGCAAAGAATACGCGTCAGTGACGCCGTTAAAAGATATTAGTACCGAAATTAAAAAAGGGGAGGTCATATCCATTATCGGCCCTTCCGGAACCGGAAAGTCCACGCTTTTGCGCTGCATCAACCTGTTGGAAACGCCTACCAGCGGGGAGATTGTGATTGATGGGGAAACGATTACGGATAAAAAATGCAAGATTCACTTAGTCAGGCGGAAGATGGGGATGGTATTTCAGGGGTTCCATTTGTTTTCCCATATGACGATCATCGAAAATATTATGGCGGGGCCGGTGGACCTGCTGCACAAGCCGCGCCAGGAAGCATATGAGCGGGGGATGGAGCTGCTTCGCATGGTCGGGCTTGCGGACAAGGCGCAGGCTTTTGCCGACGAACTTTCCGGCGGACAGAAACAGCGGGCGGCGATTGCGCGTACATTGTCTATGGACCCCGAGATTATCCTGTTTGACGAGCCGACCAGCGCGCTGGACCCGACGATGGTTGGGGAAGTGCTCGCCGTGATACGGACGCTGGCGGGGCAGGGCCTGACCATGCTGATTGTGACACATGAAATGAAATTTGCACGGGACGTATCCACACGTATTTTTTATATGGACCAGGGGGAGATTTACGAAGACGGCACGCCGGAGCAGATTTTTGAATATCCAAGGCGGGAGCGTACGAAGCAGTTTATCCGACGCCTGAAAGTATTTACCGCGTCCATAGATTCGAGGGATTTTGATTTTATCGGCATGAACAGCCAGATCGAAGAATATGGGCGCAGGCATTTGATCCCGCAGAAGGTCATTTACCATCTACAGGAAGTATTTGAAGAATTGTGTGTGCAGATACTGATGCCAGTATTGCCGGATGAAGTCTCGATGCAGATTACAGCCGCGTATTCGCAGGAAGAATCCTGTATGCAATTAAAGGTACAGTATAACGGGAGCGCGTTCGACCCGTCGGATTGTGGCAACCCGACGGCACTGGCATTGGTAAAGTACGCGTCCAGGAAGTTGGATTACCTTGGGTTTTCCCCGGTGGACGGGATGAATACCGTGCTTTTGGAAATTGCGGAATAGATAAGAAGAGAAGAAATAAAAATAGGAATAAATAATAGAAATAAAGATAGAAACAAAGATAGAAACAAAGATAGAAACAAAGATAGAAGTAAAGATAGAAATAAAGATAGAAGTAAAGATAGAAATAAAGATAGAAATAAAGATAGGAGTAAAGAAGGCATATGGTTTTCCTGATAAGAAACCTATGCCTTCTTTTGTTTTGTCCAAGAACCAATGACTGCAAAGTCTAATATGACATTAATAATTAAATGTTAGATAGATTTTTTGCAACATGACTCTTGGGGTACAAAATGTGAAGTAAATCTATTTTATGAATACAATTTTCAAGCATGGATTGTTAATTCCAAAAGGATATTTTATAAAACATATTTTTAGGGTTGACTATACAGCTACTGTATAGTTTATCATAGGAAATATGAAGGTGAATTCAGACAAAACCGCAGATATTTCAAGTGAAATAAAAAATCAAATGGAGGAAAAGAGGATGGAGGATGCAACTATATATAAACAGCCTGTGACACTGAAAAATATTTTGAAATTTGCAGTCCCGACTATTGCAATGACCGTCTTTATGTCTTTTTATACGATGGTCGACGGGCTGTTTGTGTCGAACCTGATCGGCACAAGCGCGCTTTCTGCGATCAACTTGACGGCGCCGGTTATCCAGCTTGTTACGGCAATTTCCACAATGCTTGCCACTGGTGGAAGCGCCGTTATCATGAAAAAAATGGGAGAGCATAAGGGCCAGGAGGCAAAAGAAGATTTTACGTTCCTGATTTTGGTAAACGTTGTGGTCGGCGCGGTTATGTGCGCGTTTGGGTATCTTGCAATGGGCCGTATTTTTGCGGGCATGCGCCTGTCGGCAGACGTGGAAAGGTACTGTGTGGAATATCTAAGCCGCTACCTGGTATTTACCATTCCGGTACTTTTGATGAACAATTTTACGCTTTATATGATCGCCAGTGAAAAGGCGAGCCTTTCCCTGCTATGTTCTGTAGCGGGCGGCGTATTGAATATGGCGCTGGATTATGTGTTTATTTCTATATTACATATGGGGATCGGCGGCGCTGCGGTTGCGACAGGCATGGGCTATTCGGTGACGGCGGTAGTCGGGCTGTTTGTCTTTAGCCGCAGAAAGAGCCTTTTGCATTTCTGCAAGCCGGTATTCCGGTTCAAAGTACTTGCGCATGCGGCGGCGAACGGATGCTCGGAGATGGCGACGGCGCTTGTTACCGGAATTATTACGATGATGTTTAATTGGACAATGCTGCACTATGCCGGGGAAGACGGGGTTGCCGCAGTTACGATTATTATGTATGTTTTAATGTTTACAAGTTCTTTGTATACAGGGTATTCCTATGGGATCGCGCCTATGGCAAGCTATTACTATGGGGAACAAGATCATGGGAAACTGAAAAAACTGGTTTCCACTAGCCTGAAGGTGATCGCGGGGATTTCGGTTGTTACGGTTGTAGCGTCGCTGTTTCTAACAAAACCGCTTGTCTCTGTCTTTGCACGCCCGGATAACCCCGTATATGGA
>CASUON010000388.1 GCA_949457475.1 uncultured Lachnospiraceae bacterium | reverse complement strand
TCCCCGCGACCATTTCGCGGATGCCCGCAGCCCAGTCATACTGGCTGTCCAGATAGTCGTATACCGGCTGGATAGCGTCGATCATCGTTTCCTGGTCTTCAGGCGTTAAGTCGGTAACCGTCAGCCCTTCGTCCGCCATAAACTGCTTGTCTTCATCCAGCTGGCTAATGTACAAATCCCATGCGCGGTCAGACGCTGCCTCTGCCGCTTCTTCGAAGGCAGCCCGGTCGGATTCGTCGATCTGCTCCCAGAACTGCTCGCTGCCAAACAGCTCCAGCGAAGCGATAATATGGTTGGTATTGTAAATATATTTTTGAACCTCAAACCAGCCTTCGCTCCTGACCGTGGACAGCGGGTTGTCCTGGCCGTCGACGACGCCTTGTTCCAGGGACGTAAACACTTCGCCCAGATCCATAATTACGACATTTGCGCCAAGGCTTTCCGCCAGTTTTACATGGATTGGGTTGTTTGGCATACGCAGCTTTTGCCCTTTGAAATCGTTAAGCCCTGCCAGCGGACGGTTGGAACTGAACGCACGCGCGCCGTTCGGGAACCATCCAAGCAGCTGTACCGGCTGTTCTTTCTCAATCTCATCCGTAATGTAGTTTCCCAGCTCGCCCTGGTAGCAGCGGCGCGCATGCTCCACATCATGGAAAATAAACGGAAAGTCCGGAATGCTCATAACCGGCGTTTCCGACCACATAGAAGTGCCGACTAAACACATCTCGACAATGCCGCTGCGGGTATAGTCATAAACTGCTTTTTCGCTGCCTAGCACGCCGGCCTCATATAATTGGACAGAATAACGGCCGTCGGTCTTTTCTTCGACCATTGGTTTGAAGACTTCACGCATGGCGGTTGCCGCAGGGGTCGAAGCGGACACGCAGATGGCAACTTTGACCAGCTTGCCGCCGCTGGTTTTAGAAGAGCAGCCGCTTAACAGCCCAAGAGCCATGGCGCCAGCCAGAAGAAGCGACAGCCTCCGCTTGCCAAATCCTTTGTATTTCATAATAAACTGTTCCTCCCATTCTTATTTAGGTACATTTTAATTAGGTACTTTTCTACAAATTTCATTACTTGTGAATGCTCCATGATGCATTCCATTTGCAGCAACATTCAAAAATTCCAGGAATCTGTTTGCGGCTCCCTACACCAGCGGTTCCCCGATCTTAAAATTGCTGCCTTGTTAAATCTTAATAAGTATCAAAAGCAGACGATGGACATGTACAAATATTGACACTATTTTGGAGTTAACAAGGTATAATTGTATCGACTGCATGATTTCTTTAAAAACCAATCTCAAAAATCCAAATGAAAATGGTCTTTTCGAAATCAAGTTGTCGCTACAATACATGGAATGTACTGTTTTTATTTCAGAATTATCTGTTTTTTAACAGCAATCATGTATACTGGGATACTACCATATATGATCTTTTAATACAATATGCCAAAATAGACAAAAAATGACATTCATTTTTAGACTAATTTACTAAAAACAAAGTTTACGACGCTTACATATTGACAGCTATCAAGTAATATACTAGGATATAAGCATCCAAGATAAATGTTTGCGGTTCTCTTATCCTGTTCCCTACACCACAGGATGTGTTTTATGAAAAACAAATATGAAAACAACGATGAAAAACAAAGACGAAAAACAAAGATGAAAAAGGAGAGAACTCAAAATGAAAGCAGTACAGATCATATCACCAAACCAGCTTCAAATTATCGATATAGACAAGCCTGTTATCGATAAGGAAAATAACGTACTAGTGCGCATGACCGCAGCCGGCATCTGCGGTTCGGACGTAGGCATCTACCATGGCACAAATGCCGCGGCTACGTATCCGCGTATTATCGGGCACGAAATGGTCGGCGTAGTCGAAGAAGTCGGCGACGGCGTAACGGAAGTAAAATGCGGCGACCGTGTCATTGTGAACCAGGTAACAAACTGTGGGCATTGCTATCCATGCCGCAAAGGGCGCGGCAACGTCTGCGACAACCTGAAAGTACGCGGCGTACATATTGACGGCGGTTACCGCGAGTTTATCGCCGTGCCTGCCGGGGATTGCTATCTGCTGCCTGAGAGCATCTCTGACCAGGACGCCGTTATGATCGAACCGACGACGATTGCGATCCAGTCCTGTACGCGGGCAGAGCTGGAAAAGGAAGATATGCTTCTGATCTATGGGGCAGGCGCATTGGGCAGTTCGCTGCTTCGGATTGCGCGGACGATCTGCAGCCATATTATCGTGGCGGATATTGTGGATGACAAGCTCGCGGACGCTAAAGCGGCCGGGGCAATGTATACGGTCAATGTAAAGACGGAAGACTTTGGCAAGAAGGTGCGGGAGTATACGAACGGGCGCGGGCCTACGGTGTCCATTGATTCCGCATGCGTTGGGGATTCTTTGATGAAGCTGCTGGAAGTAACCGGCAACGCGGGGCGCGTAATTACCATGGGCTTTGCTACGGCGCCTATCGAGGTCAACCAGTTCCTGATTACGTCCAAAGAGCTGGATGTACGAGGATCCCGCCTGCAAAATAAGATGTTTGGCAAAGCGATTGCAATGATCCAGGACGGGACGCTGGATTTGTCCGGCTCGGTTTCCCATACGTTTCCACTGGAACAGGCGCAGGAGGCCTTTGACTTCGTGGACAGCCGCGACCCGTCCATCCGCAAGATTGTCCTGACATTTGGCGGTCACTAAGGGAAACGTGCGTGCAGCGGCCAAGCGTAAACGGCTGCTTTGGTGTTACTTTTCGCGGGGTGGGGATATGCAGAATATACTATAAAAAGAAAACTAATGGGTTGTTATCCAACAAACCGTAAATATTTTTGTATCCCGGACGCCGGAACCAGGC
>CASUON010000387.1 GCA_949457475.1 uncultured Lachnospiraceae bacterium | reverse complement strand
TAACAACCTATTATTTCTCATTTTTAAGGGATATCCCCACCCCATAAAAAGTAACAGCCGGTCTAGAGCTTTGCATTTTACAGCACCCGGCGCTTTTTCACCAGCTGGATATATTCCCGGTTGTTGCTTGTATGGGAGAACATATTTAAAATATTTTCCACTGCCTCGTCCGTCTTCATGCCGTTGATACCCTTGCGCATAATATCGACAGCTTCGCGCTCTTCCCGTTCCAGCAGCAAATCTTCGCGGCGCGTCCCGGATTTGACGATATCGATCGCCGGGAATACCCGTTTTTCAGACAATTTACGGTCTAGTACAAGCTCCATATTGCCTGTCCCTTTAAATTCTTCGTAGATCACGTCGTCCATTTTGCTGCCTGTATCAACAAGCGCAGTCGCAAGGACCGTCAGGCTGCCGCCCCCGCGCATATTTCTAGCAGCGCCAAAAAACCGTTTCGGCATATGCAGCGCCGCCGGGTCAAGCCCGCCGGAAAGCGTACGCCCGCTTGGTGGTACGGTAAGGTTGTAGGCCCTTGCCAGCCTTGTAATGCTGTCTAATAAGATCATTACATCCCGTTTGTGCTCTACCAAGCGCTTTGCGCGCTCAATGACCATTTCGGATACCCGCTTGTGGTGTTCTGGCAGTTCGTCAAATGTAGAATAGATGACTTCTACATTTTCGCCTTCAATCGCTTCTTTAATATCTGTTACCTCTTCCGGGCGTTCATCGATCAGCAAAATAATGAGATGGATTTCCGGGTTATTTAATTTCACCGCTTTTGCAACCTGCTTTAACAACGTAGTCTTGCCGGCCTTTGGCGGGGAGACGATCATGCCGCGCTGCCCTTTCCCAATCGGCGATACTAAGTCCACGATCCGCATAGAAGTTGCAGAACGCTTTGTTTCCAACCGCAGCCTTTCATTTGGAAAGATTGGCGTAAGGTCCTCAAAATTTTTCCGCTGCGCAACAACGGAAGGATGGTAGCCGTTAATTGTCGTAATGTATAATAACGCGCTGAATTTCTCCCCTTGCGTCTTAATCCTCGTATTCCCACGCACAATATCCCCGGTCTTTAAGCCAAAACGGCGGATTTGCGAAGGCGATACGTACACGTCTTGTTCTCCGGGCAAATAGTTCTCGCACCGGATAAACCCATAGCCGTCCGGCATAACTTCCAATATTCCATTGGCCGTAACTCCGCTGTCTAATTCGGAATTGATCTCGTCGCTCCCATCCGGCCTGCGCTGCTTTTGCTCGCGCATTGGCTGGTTCTGCTGCGCCTCTGAACGGTCGTTTCGCATCCCGCCTTCTGGTTGACGCTCGCTACGCGCCACGCCTTGTTCGTTTCGCATCCCACCTTCTGGCTGACGCTCGCTACGCTCCTGGCGCTCTATACGCGTTACGCTATCCGCTCGTTCGTTTCGCATCCCGCCTTCTGGCTGACGCTCGCCCTGCTCCTGGCGAAACGCGCTTTCTATCCGCTCGCTACGCGTCCCGCTCTCTGGCTGACGGCCCCCCTGCTCCTGGCGTCCAAAGCGCTGCGCAGATTCTGGCTTCTGGCTGCGTTCCTGTGTTCCTACGCTGCCTGTTTCTTCCGGCCTATCCTGCCCGTTGCCTGATTTTTGTACTGCCCCGGACCTCCCATCTGCTTTTGTCCGTTCTTCCTGCTCCTTAATCTTTTCGTCTTCTTCTACCATACGGTTGATGAGATCAGCTTTTTTTAACGCGGTAATGCCTCTTAACCCACGTGCTTTCGCAAGCTCCCTCAGCACCGCCAACGATAATGTCTCATATTTCTCTCTCATTCAATTTTACTCCTATTCTTAAATTATCACGATGAAACATAACCATTTCGTTTCATCTGTGTTCAATGCACAAAACATATCATAATGCGCATGATTTTATTGGGATTTTTTCATAGAAAAAATAACGCACTTCACAATATACGGAAATCCAAAAACACGGTTTCATGCTGTAAACTCAGGATTGTATTGCGATCAATTGCAAAAACGCATGACAACACCTCGCGGATCGTCGGTGTGAATAATGTTATTGCTCGGCCCCACAATAACGGAATAATAATTATTATACACCATTCTTCCAAAAATAGGAAGACCTTTTTCTTGATTTATAAAAATGATAATGATATGATATCCGTGAAGTTTTTAAAACCAGAAAGAGGTGTCATCAGAATGGATAACAAAGAGCTCGCACTCAAACTACATAAGCAATGGAACGGAAAGCTGGAAACCGTCTCCAAAACCCCGGTAAAGACCCGGGAAGACCTGGCGCTCGCCTATACGCCCGGCGTTGCGGAGCCATGTAAACAAATTGCCGCCGACCCGTCGCTTGCCTATACTTATACAATGAAATCCAATACGATCGCTGTAGTCTCTGACGGCAGCGCCGTACTTGGCCTTGGCAATATCGGACCCTATGCCGCTATGCCTGTTATGGAAGGCAAATGCGTCCTGTTCAAGGAATTTGGAAATATCAACGCCGTACCGATCTGCCTGGATACGCAGGATACGGAAGAAATCATCCAAGCGGTCAAACAGATCGCCCCTGGTTTTGGCGGTATAAACCTGGAGGATATATCTGCCCCACGCTGTTTTGAGATTGAAGAACGCCTGAAAAAAACGCTGGATATCCCAGTGTTCCACGATGACCAGCACGGCACTGCGATCGTCGTCCTCGCCGGGATCATCAATAGCCTAAAGCTGACCGGCAAAAAGAAGGAACAGTGCAAAGTGGTAGTCAACGGCGCAGGTTCCGCTGGGATCGCGATTGCAAAACTGCTGCTGACTTACGGGTTTTGCCATGTACTTTTATGCGATAGGCAAGGCATCCTCCATCCATCCGACCCGTCCTTATCCGG
>CASUON010000386.1 GCA_949457475.1 uncultured Lachnospiraceae bacterium | reverse complement strand
CGTACATACAAGCGGATGCAGCTTGATCGCCTTGCCTTCTACCAGAATCGGCTCGAATGCCTGGATGCCCAGACGGTGGAGTGTAGGGGCGCGGTTAAGCATTACTGGGTGTTCTTTGATTACGTCTTCTAGGACGTCCCATACTTCTGTTTGCAGCCGCTCTACCATTTTCTTCGCGCTCTTAATATTATGCGCCGTACCGTTTGAAACCAGCTCTTTCATTACGAACGGTTTAAACAGCTCGATCGCCATTTCTTTCGGGAGCCCGCACTGGTAGATTTTCAGCTCCGGCCCGACGACGATAACCGAACGCCCGGAATAGTCTACGCGCTTTCCTAACAGGTTCTGGCGGAAACGCCCGCCTTTGCCCTTTAACATATCCGACAACGATTTTAACGCGCGGTTGCCAGGCCCCGTTACCGGGCGCCCCCGCCTGCCGTTGTCAATCAGCGCGTCTACAGCCTCTTGCAGCATACGTTTCTCATTGCGCACAATAATATCCGGCGCCCCCAGCTCCAACAGCCTCCGCAGACGGTTGTTGCGGTTGATAATCCTTCGATACAGATCGTTCAAGTCAGAGGTCGCAAAACGCCCGCCGTCCAGCTGTACCATTGGTCGCAAATCTGGCGGCAGCACCGGGATCACCGTCATAATCATCCATTCCGGCTTATTGCCAGATTCATAAAACGCATCCACGACTTCCAGGCGTTTGATAATCCTTGCGCGCTTCTGCCCGGTAGCGTCTTTTAACGCCGTCTTTAACGAAACCGAATCTTTTTCCAGGTCGATGGCCTGCAGCAGCTCTAAAATTGCCTCCGCGCCCATCCCGACCCGGAACGCGCTGCCATGCTTTTCCCTGGCTTCTTGATATTCGCTTTCCGACAATACCTGTTTATAGGACAGCTCCGTTGTGCCAGGGTCCAGCACAATATAGGATGCAAAGTACAATACCTTTTCCAGCGTCCTTGGAGACAAGTCGAGGATCAGGCCCATACGGCTTGGAATCCCCTTAAAATACCAGATATGGGAAACAGGGGCCGCCAATTCAATATGTCCCATACGCTCCCTGCGCACGCTTGCTTTTGTAATCTCAACACCGCAGCGGTCGCAGACAACTCCTTTATAACGGATTTTTTTATATTTTCCACAATGGCATTCCCAGTCTTTGCTTGGTCCGAAAATCTTCTCGCAGTATAGGCCGTCTTTTTCAGGTTTTAAGGTTCTATAGTTAATGGTCTCCGGTTTTTTTACTTCCCCTTTCGACCATTCCCTGATCTTTTCCGGCGAAGCCAAGCCAATCTGAATCGCGTCAAACTGAATTGGCTGATTGCTCTCTTCCTTCATTATTTCTGACATTTACGGCACCCCTCCTATTCCAAATCGGAACCATCATCATCATCGGAAACATCGTCATCAGAACTATCATCATCAGAACTATCGTCATCAAAATCGTCTACGAAAATAGAATCCACATCGTCTTCCAGCAGGTCGTCGTCTTCCGCGTCAACAAGCTCTTCGCTTTCCGCGTCGAACTCCTTTTTGGAAAATCCCATTTTGCTGAACGATTCATTGCTTTCAAACGCAAAATCTTTATCCCCGGAAATAATGGAATTCAAATCTGTATTTCCATATTCGCTCGTCTCCATCAACTGCACTTCATTGCGGTTTTCATCCAAAACCCTTACGTCCAGGGCCAGTGACTGCAATTCTTTCAGCAATACTTTAAACGATTCTGGAATACCCGGTTCCGGAATATTCTCGCCCTTGATAATTGCCTCATACGTTTTCACACGCCCAACGACATCGTCTGATTTTACCGTCAATATTTCTTGCAGCGTATACGAAGCGCCATAAGCTTCCAAAGCCCATACTTCCATTTCACCGAAACGCTGCCCGCCAAACTGCGCTTTTCCGCCCAGCGGCTGCTGTGTTACCAGCGAATACGGGCCGGTGGAACGCGCGTGGATTTTGTCGTCTACCAAATGGTGCAGCTTTAAATAATGCATGTGCCCGATCGTTACCGGCGAATCGAAATATTCCCCGGTTCTTCCGTCACGAAGCCTCACTTTGCCGTCACGGGAAATCGGCACGCCTTTCCACAATTCCCTATGGTCACGGTGGTCAGACAGATACTGCATCACCTCTGGAAGAAGCTCGTCAGTATACTTTTGTTCAAATTCTTCCCATTCCATGTTGACATATGCATTCGCAAGTTCCAAGGTATCTTGAATATCTACTTCCTTTGCACCGTCAAATACAGGCGTTTCGATGTTAAAGCCAAGCGCCTTTGCCGCCAAGCTTAAGTGGATTTCCAACACCTGCCCGATATTCATACGCGACGGCACGCCAAGCGGGTTCAATACGATATCCAGCGGCCTTCCGTTTGGCAAAAACGGCATATCTTCTACCGGCAGCACACGGGAAACCACACCTTTGTTCCCATGGCGGCCCGCCATTTTATCCCCTACGGAAATCTTTCGTTTCTGCGCAATGTAAATACGTACGGCCTGGTTGACGCCCGGGGACAGTTCATCCCCATTGTCCCTTGTAAAAACTTTGGCGTCTACTACAATCCCGTATTCGCCGTGCGGTACTTTTAAGGAAGTATCTCTTACTTCCCTTGCTTTCTCGCCGAAGATCGCACGCAGCAGCCGCTCTTCCGCAGTCAGCTCCGTCTCCCCTTTCGGCGTTACTTTTCCTACGAGGATATCTCCGGCGCGCACTTCTGCGCCAATACGGATAATGCCCCTTTCATCCAAATCTTTTAACGCATCGTCCCCGACGCCTGGTACATCCCTTGTAATTTCTTCCGGCCCCAGCTTCGTATCGCGTGCTTCCGCCTCGTATTCTTCAATATGGATCGAAGTGTATACGTCGTCTTGCACCA
>CASUON010000385.1 GCA_949457475.1 uncultured Lachnospiraceae bacterium | reverse complement strand
TCTCTTTTATTCAGCAGATTAGGTACATAAGAAATATTCTGCCCTACGGTCATATGTGGAAACAGTACGCTCCCTTGAATTGCATATCCGATATTACGGCGCAGCTGCGTCAGATTTTTTTGTTTGATATTTTCTCCATCAACGAAAATATCTCCTCCTGTCGGCGTAATCAGGCCGTTGACCATTTTAAGGGCCGTCGTTTTTCCACAGCCCGACGAGCCGATGATCGTAACAAATTCCCCCTTCTCAACAGCAAGGTTGAAATTGTCCATAACTACTTTTTCTCCATATGCTTTTTTAATATGTTTAAATTCTATTGCTGTATTCATTCCTACACCTTTCTTTACCAGCTCGCTACTCCGCATGTCCCCTCGCTGGCTATCCTTTCCTAGCCCCGCAGACTACACTTTTCGCCCGCCGGCTGTTCCTTCCCTACCAGCCTGGCTCCCTGCTTTTTCCTCCGCCGGCTGGTCCTTCCCTACTAGCCTGGCTCCCTGCTTTTTTCCTCCGTTTCCTGTTCTACTCTGTCAACCCGGCTGACCGCAAAAACGCTTCGGCAACTTCCCTCGGTTCTTTTCCCTCGGTTTCTACGGCATAGTTCATCTGGGCCATATCCTCGTCCGAAATCATGCCGGAAAGGGATTCCAAGCTATCGGCAAGCTTTGGATATTTTGTTAAAATTTCGGTTCTGACAACGTTGCCGCAAAGGTAGGACGGATAAAAGTTTTTATCATCGGCAAGCACCGTTATATCGGAAACGGAAAGCTGGCCGTCTGTTGTAAAAATAACCATGGCATCAATTTCCCCCTGGTTGATCGCCTGATACTTCAGGCCGATGTCCATATCCATCGTTTTTTGAAACGCAAGGCCATACGCCTCGCACAAGGCGTCATATCCGTCTTCGCGTTCAAAGAAATCATATTCCGCGCCAAAGACAAGCTGGCCAGCCACAGCCCGCAAATCGGAATACGTCCGCAGGTTGTATTTTTCTGCGATTTCCCTTCGGACGGCCAATCCAAACGTATTATTGAACCCGTACATACCGGTCCACTGCATATGCAGGGAATTTTTGTACTCTTCCTGCATTTGCGAAAAGAGGCCTTCCGTATAGATGCCATCCTTTTTTAGCACCATATTCCAGCCTGTCCCCGTGTATTCCGGATAGATATCAAATTCGCCGCTTTCCATCGCCGGCTGGATATTCGACGTGCCGCCTCCCACGCCCTGCGTCAGTTCCACAGGCAAGCCCGTATCCTGTTCAATCAGGATCGCAAGCATTTCACCAAGCACATACTGTTCCGTCATCGGTTTTGTGGCGACCCGGATCGTTTCCTGTTTACCATCTGGAAACAGTGAGACAAGAACGATGGTCAAAATGAGCGCGGCAGCCGCAAAAGCCATCATCCGGTTTGCCTTCTTTTGCGCTACCGTCCGTTTCCCGATCCTTTTTTCCACAAATCCAAGAAACAAATCAAACGCCAACGCCAGCAGGGCGATCAGCAGGCTCCCCGCCATAGTCATAGCAGCATTATTCGTGGTAATCCCCCGGTAAATTGCAACGCCAAGCCCGCCCGCGCCAATAAACGAGGCAATCCCCGCAAGCGCGATCGTCATCGTAACCATATTGCGGATGCCTGAGAGGATGACCGGCACGGCAAGCGGAAGTTTGATTTTATACAGAATCTGAAGCTTCGTACTGCCCATTCCTTCTGCCGCTTCTAAAATAGCGGCGTCGACGTTTGTGATGCCCGTATGTGTGTTTCTGACCATCGGCAGCAGGGCGTAGATCGTTAACGCGATAACCGCCGTAGCGTTGCCGATACCCGAAAATGGAATGAGGAAACCCAGCATCGAAATCGAAGGTATCGTATACAAAAAATTAATCACGCCCAGCACCGGTTTTGCGGCTTTTTGATATTCGCTGATCAAAATCCCTACGACGCCGCCGAATAAGACGGCAATCACAATCGCGAGCAACGAAATTTCTATGTGTTCCAACAACAGTTCCACAAAAAATGCTTTTTTGTCGCTCAGCAGAGCCAACATTTCCTTTATCATCTTCATACGCTCCTTTTTTCCACTGCTTTTACCGGACAGACTTCAAAACACAATCCACAATGCAAACAGTGGCTTTGTGCAATAGCATACGGTTCGCCCTGCGCAATGCACTGCTGCGGGCAGTTTCTTTTGCACTTTCCACATCCGATACAAGCGTCTGTAATCTGAAACCCCTTATGTAATGCCTTTCCATTGCCAATGAAAAAATCCTCGCGGTAAATCGGGCTTTTCCCCAAGTCAAAAAATTCAATCTGCCCGTCGGCAATGCAAAAAGGCTCTAAAATATAACGGCTTTCGTTCGGATATACGCTGTTCATCGATGGATTTTCTTCAAAAATACGGTCAATCCACGTTTTTTGCTCCGTTATCCTACGGGCCGTCCCGCTTAGCCGCACCATCTGGTACTGCCCGTTCATCCCGGTTACGGCAACCCGGCCGTTTCCAACCAGCTGATTGTAAAAGTCCTTGCCCCTTGCGGTACAAAAATAAATCTTTTCATCTTCTACGATCATAATGTCGATAATGCGGTTTTGTGGAAACCCGCTGGCGTCAACAGTTGCAAACGACACGTCTTTTATCTCCCTTAGTATCTGTAAACATTTCTGTGCATCCATAATCATGATTACCTCCATTCCCTTTGTCTATGCATCATTATATCGATGAAATGAAAAAGGCGCAAGCACGCACTTTTTTATAACCTAGTTACTTTTGACGGGGTTGGAAATTTTAACTGTTGTTTCCATTGACGTCCCCCTGATCCTGGCATGCCCCTTGCTTCCCGTGCTAAATATATGGTTGCCCGCCCGGCACCACCATAAATGAAACTGTGGGAACGGCATGGTATTGAATTT
>CASUON010000384.1 GCA_949457475.1 uncultured Lachnospiraceae bacterium | reverse complement strand
ATACGTCTGACACCTCTGATCCATCAAAAACCTCTGATCCATCAAAAACCTCTGATCCATCAAACACTTCTGATCCATCAAAAACCTCTGATCCATCAAAAACCTCTAATACGCCTGGCACATCTGCGTTACGTGCGGCAGTCCGTTCTTGTTACGAGTTTATCCGAAGGATTTTTCAACAAAATAAACGTGACAATCCACAAAATAACGCAGGAAATAGTAGGAAAGGCCACGTACAAGCACAAGGGAATTCTATCAGCAATATTGCAGAAGACGGGATGGCGGTGGAAGACGGCAATTTTTATTTTTATACGACGCCAAACGGCCTGCTGCGCTTAGACAAAGTTTCCGGTGAAAAGAAAATACTGGATATATCTTATGCCGATAACCTCAATCTATACGATGGATGGCTTTATTACCTTGCATCCGGCTGCGTCTGGCGGATGCGTACCGATGGAGATAACCGGCAGAAGGTGGCGCAAGGCGCGCAGGAATTTTGCGCGATGTATCTTGCGGACGGGGTTGCCTGGCTGGCTTGTGAACAGGAGCCGGGCACCTACCAGTACACGTTGCTTCGTGCGGATATGGGCAGCTGGCAGATGCAGCGGGTAGCTTCTGGTTTATGTTATAAGGGCTATACGTTTAAAAATGGCTGGCTGTATTACCGGGATGGGACAGACCAGTATTTTTACAAAAAGAAACTGGGCGGTACAGGAAAACGGGTATTGCTGAGCAGGCGCCATCTGAGTTCGCCGGTATTATCAGGTGGCTGGGTCTATGGCTATACGCCGGACAATGAAATCTGGCGGGTAAAAGCGGACGGAAACGCACAAGAGGAAGTCTACCGGTCAGATTCCGCGGTGGATATTTCCGGGATGAATATCATAAACGATACGATTTATTTTTACAGCGGCTACCAGGCGGCGCAAAAGGGAAGTATTAAAAGTGTGGGGATAGACGGCACAGGCTATCGCCAGCTGTTCGAAGCCTCTTTGGAAGGACATTATTTTCAGTGTATTAATTTCCTAAAAGGCAGGATGGCCGTGGCATATTGTGAGGGAACGCATATGACTGGAACCGTATGCGTTGACCTTCGTACGGGCGGGCAGGAGTTTTTCCGATGATGAAATTCCTATAGTTTCCTAAAAAGTGTAGCGGTTTAAAACCACGCAGTATTTTCTGAAAATTATCCACAATATCCACTTGAAACACAATAACGTATCCACAAATATAGGGACTTATCCCCGAGTTTTCCACAATTAAGCGGTGTTATCTACAATGATATCCACAAATCAGACAAAATAAGCAGTTTTTTTATTTTGCCAGGTATTTTAAAATTCGTTTGTTGAAATCGCTGGCTTCTTCATAGGACGCATGCCCAAGCCCTTCGTAAATAAACAATTCGCTGTTTTTGATTTGACTGGCTATTTCCTTCGAGGCGTTGCAGCCTACGATGCGGTCGCGGGCGCCGCCAATTACAAGGGTGGGGCATGAGATTTTGCCCAGTTCCCAATATGCGTTATGGTTTAAGCAGGAATTTGCCTGTATCAAAAATCTGCTGAAATTTTCCGGCTTTCCTATTTTTCCCAAAACAGGATAGAAGAAACGGTATTTTTTCAAATAGGTTTCAGAATAAGACTTTTCAGCCGTATGGATCATTAAATGCCTGTAATCCCCTCGCTTTGCTAGGCCGATCCATTTATTTACAATACTTTGCATGGAACGGTTTGGTTTGGCGGCAGTTACTGCAAGTACAAGCCGCCCCACGAATTCGGGGTAGTCGATGGCAAGATATTGCGCGATCATTCCACCCTGCGAAATCCCGATTACGCCTGCTTTGCGTATACCAAGGGCTTTCATGGCCTCGGCCTGGTCGCGTGCCATCGTCCTGGTTGTACTGCCCCTTTCCAGCCCGTTTTTTCTGCTGAAAATAAATACCTGATAATCTTTTGCAAATAACCGGTAAGAGACAGCTAATGGAAACGCCATCCCCTTTACGGTAGTAAGGCCGTCGCCTAAGCCTGGCAGCATGACGAGGGGGTTGTTTCCGCGCCCAAAAGAAATATAATCCATATCGGTGCCGCCGATGCGGACGGTGGCGTTTTTTGCGTTTAGAAGCATATGCGTGCATCTCCTGTATGTTTGTTGAGTGGTTGTGTAGGTTATGGTTGAGTGTAGGTTATGGTTGAGTGTAGGTTATGGTTGTGTGTAGATTTTAGTTGTATCAATATGGTGGGAGTAAATGGAGGGGTGGCTGCTATTTATTATATCCGATAAAGTCCATTTTTGGTAGATTAGAGCGTGTTTGACTGATAAAGAATACAAAAAAGAAATCCCCGATATGTATCGAAAATTCATACATGTAGGGGATTTTTACTGGAAGTGATGAATGGCTGTCGTACACACCAGTCTTTATGACGGATAACATTTGTGTGCAAAATGTTATGTTTAAATTTACATATTCTTTAACTATAAATTCTTTTAGATATTAATTATTAACAATAATTACACTATAAGCATTCTATACTATTTTAATCTATTTTGCAACTCTAATATTATTTTTATTGAAATATACCAGAATCTTTAAAAATACAGGTATATATTTATGAAATATATATAAAAATTACTTCAAATATAACAATTTCACTGAAAAAGCGTTTATCAAAAAGTAACATTTTGCACACAAATGTTATCAGATAGAAGTACCGTGTGCAATATGCAATGTATTCGCCGCAAAACTTTTACGCACAGATTCCAGGAGGTACAGGGGATGGATGGACAGCTGGATTATGCCAGGATTGGCAGCCGTATCCGCAGGGCGAGGAAGATAAAAGGCTGGCGCCAGGAAAGGCTTGCAAAAGAATGTGACATCAGCCTGTCGTTTATGGGGCATATTGAACGTGGGACAAGGCGCATGAGCCTA
>CASUON010000383.1 GCA_949457475.1 uncultured Lachnospiraceae bacterium | reverse complement strand
AGCCGCATACGACCATGGCCCCTTTCCTTCGGCGTTACGCCCGTTTAATTTTCATATACTAAAAACCGCGCCCGCATACGCGCAATAGCTCCTTTCGCATCGCCTCCGCGTCAAACGGCTTTTCCAGATATCCATCCATACCAGCATCGGCTGTTTTTTGGATGGCGTCTTCATCAACATCCGCCGTCATTGCCAAGATCGGTATTCCTTTCGCATCCGCCCGTTCCATTTGCCGTATCATACGGGTAGCGGCCAGGCCATCCATAACCGGCATATGCACATCCATCAATATCGCGTGGAACGTACCCGCCGGATGGCTCTCAAACAACTCTACCGCCTGATTGCCGTTTTCCGCAGTTTCCGCATCCACGCCCCAATCTTCCAGCAGCGCTTTTGCGATTTCCAGGTTCAACTCCACGTCGTCCACCAACAGCACCCGGATGCCGTCTAAGCCAAGCCGGGCCTGCTGATCGCACGGCGAATAGAAACCAGCCAGTGTCCGCAGCAATAGGCCGGCATCGATTGGTTTGGATAAATGTGCGTCCATGCCTGCTTCTAGCGACTTTTTGATATCTTCTTCATAAGCGTTTGCAGTCATGGCAATAATAACGACGGATTTCGCATCCGGATGGCACATCCCGCGGATCGCTTTTGTAGCGGCAAGCCCATCCATAACGGGCATCATAATATCCATCAGGATAACGTCAAACGCCCCCGCCGGACGCCCGGCAAAAATGTCTACGGCTTCTTTGCCGTTAAACGCCTGTGTGACCTCTACGCCGTTTTCTTCCAAAATACACTGCGCGATCTCCATATTTAGTTCAATATCTTCCACAAGCAGCGCCTTCATTCCGGCCAAGCTGATACGGGCGCTTTCTTGCGTTTGTTTTGTTTTCGCTTCGTGGTCGATATCCATCCAAAGCTCTATCGTAAATTCAGTCCCAACGTTCAGCTGGCTTTTAACCGCTATCGTACCTCCCATTAGTTCGACAAATTTCTTCGTAATCGCCATGCCAAGCCCCGTACCTTTGTATGCCGTCCGGCTGCCGTCGTCTTCCTGGGAAAAAGCTTCGAATAAACGGGGCAGGAATTCTTCCTTCATCCCAATTCCCGTATCCGCCAGCTCAAACCGAAACAGCGCCCGTTCCTGCGTATGCTCCGCCTCCTTGGCACGGAAATAAATATTCCCGCCGTCAGGTGTAAACTTCACTGAATTTCCAAGAATATTAATAAATACTTGGCGCAGGTGCAGTTCATCGCCGCGCACAAACGGGTGCTCAAACGGCTCCACTTCCAATACCAGCCCGATATCCCTCGTTGTAAGCTGCCCGCTAATAATGGACGCACAATTTTCAATACATGTACGGATATCAAACTCTGCATAGTTTGCTTTTGTCTTCCCGGATTCAATACGGCTCATATCCAGTACGTCGTTAATCAGCCCCAGCAGATGATAGGAAGAGCCGCTGATTTTATTCAGGCAGTCTAGCACTTTCTCCCGGTTATCCAGATGCTTTAAAGCAATATCCGTCATCCCCATAATCCCGTTGATCGGCGTACGGATATCGTGGCTCATATGCGATAAAAAATCGCTTTTTGCCCGGTTTGCGCTGTTTGCTTCATCCGCCGCCACTTTCAGCAGCCGGTTTGCCTGCTCCTTTTGCAAAACCAGCTGTTTGTCAGCCATAGCCGATATCGTGACCAGAATCATAATCGCGGTCAGCGCCAATATCACAACAAAGACAAGCACAAAAAAGATAATCGTCCGCTCCAGCAGCAGGTTTGAATTTGCCCCCAGTACTTTTGACGGTACAAATAGCAAAATTTGCCAATTTTCCGTCGCGATCGAGGCGTTTGCGACAAACCACCTCTGCTTGCCGCCGTCCTCCCCGGTAAACACAAATTCCAGGGCGGTATTTTCCCCCTGCCCGATCTTTTGGACGAACTCCTCATAGGTGCCGCCGTGCATAATGCTATAATCTTTAAAGGCATTGAGTATATTATACCCCTCAATAAAATTATTGGCGTATGTGTAGCGGTACAGCCTTCTTCCGTGCTCATTCATCAGGTACGTATAACACTGCTCCCCAAAGCCTTTAACGGAAATCTTCCCCCGCATGGCTTCAATATCTTCCGCTACGACCAGATGCGTAATCCGTTCCCCGCCGCCCGCGAATACAAGCGGTTCATTTAGCCTCTCCATAAACAGAAAATACGACTGCCCCGCTTTATGCGGGATTTCACTTACAAGCTGCTGCTGTCTATCCTGGCTTTTACGTAAAAGCTCCGTCTGCTGCCACCGCGCGGTAGCTTGGTCCGACGCGTAGTATCCGCCGTTTTCATTGATTGCCAAAACGATGGAACGGTTTCTATCAATAAAATCAGAAGTAGAAGCAAGCACATCCAATAAATCCGCTTCTGTCTGCGGACTTTTATATTTTAAAATATATTCGCACGCATACACCTGCTGCCACGACGACGAGATTACACTGTCTACGATTTCAGACGCTTTATCTGTAAATTCTACAATGTGGCTTTTGCGTTCCTCAAAAAGCTGCCCTTCCAGAAAGGATACATAATTCTTGCATGCTGCCACCAAAATTACAACCGCCGCAAAAATAATCACCACTGGCCACCCTTTACGCTTTTTTTTCTTTTGCTCTATGTCAGTTTGATTTAAATCCATGAAAAACCCTCGAATTACATTATCCAATTCATTAAAAATATTCATATAACTAATATTATCACGCCATGGACATGAGCGCAATCAATTTATAAAGCTGCTTTGGGACGCCGGTAAAAACGTTTCTTTTCACGGGAGATATCCCTTAAAAATGACAAATAATAGGTTGTTATCCAACAAACTGTGCATATTTTTGTATCCCGGACGCCGGAACCAGGCAGCAGGCCCGTCCGGATGTTCCGTTCCGGGATGCAAGAAGTCCTAGAGCGTGTTTGAAAAATCATTCCCGC
>CASUON010000382.1 GCA_949457475.1 uncultured Lachnospiraceae bacterium | reverse complement strand
TTGATATAAGGAACGACTGGCTTTTCTGGATAAGGGGCCTTGTCCAGTTCCATAACAACCTGCTTTTTTACGGTTTTTGGAATATCCGTATGCTTCGGGGCCATCTGCGCGATCGTACCGTCTTCTTTGTAGACAACCTCGTACATAGACGGCACATATATTCCAGGAATCGACGCCGCGCGCCGTAAAAACGCCTGCCTGGAATAGCCTTCCTGGCGCATCTGTTTGTACAGGTCAAATAAGGCGTCGTAAGAGACTTCTCCTTCCCCAAGATACACCAGGTCGAAAAAATCTGCTACTGGCTCCGGGTTGTACGTGCACGGGCCACCTGCGACCAGCAGCGGCATATGATCCGACCTCTGGCTGGCATAAAATGGAATTTGCGCCAAATCTAAAATTTGCAGGATATTGGTATAACACATCTCGTACTGGAGCGTAATGCCGATAAAATCAAAGTTTTGTATCGGCTCTTGGGACTCCAGCGCAAAAAGGGGTATCTGCTGTTCTTTCATAATGCGGTGCAAATCCGGCCACGGTGAAAAAACGCGTTCGCAGTATACGTCTTCCCTGCGGTTGAACATATCATATAAAATCTTCATGCCCAAATGCGACATGCCGATTTCATATACGTCGGGAAAACACATGGCGAAGCGGATATCCACGTTTTTTGGGTCTTTTATAACGCTGTTTACTTCGTTCCCGATGTAGCGGGCAGGTTTTTCGATTTTTAGTAGTATTTCATCATTTAAGGCTAGTTTTCTCATAGACTTCCTTTCGGTTTTTGTATATAGTTCATAATTATCGAAGCAATCCGAACGGCCATGGCCATTCCGCCGTCACCATATGTCGGACTTTTTAAAAAATCTTTAGATGGCTGGCTTAATTCCCGATGGTTTGATATGGCATGAGCTACTTCACTCTCCCAATGGTATAGCCTTGCATTTGATATGGCTTCTATTCCAAGCAGTGCGTCTACAAGATGGTCGTGGTAGCTGCTCTTATGCTTTTCGATTATAAAACGCATCAATTCCAGCCGTTTATCCATGCTTTTTATATTTGATGAAGCGGCAGCTGTACGATATTGGATCAGTGGTTGATCGACAATCCCAATCCATGATTCCGAAGAGGTTTCCAACATGCTTAAAAAGAACTCCCAGTCTTCAAAACCGGAACGCATAGATTCATCATATCCGTTGCATTGATCAAATATTTCCCGGCGAAGAATATGCGTTGCCGGGCAGCAATTACGGGATAAAAAAGAATTTATTGGCCCACCGGCAGGACAGACAATGGAATCTAAAGCCCCAAATGTATGCATCCAAGAAGACGCTGCAACCATAGATGGATTGTCGCCAAGCAGACGGCTTACATATGCGGTATATTGCGTTTCCAGTTTGTCGTCTCCATCCAATACTAATACCATTGGCGACTTCGTTTTCCTAATACCAGCGTTTCTTGCAGCGGAGACGCCCTTATTTTCCTGGTAATGTACCGATATCGGAATCGGTAGATCACGCCTTTTTTCAATCTCTTTTACTATGCGTATGGAATATGCGTCTGTGGAACCATCATCTACAATTATTATTTTTTTTGGTAATACTGTTTGGGCACATAAAGATTCAACGGCTTCAAGAATCATTGACCCTTGATTAAAACTGGTTATGACCGCCTCAATGTCTGTTCCAAAAATATCCTTCTTCTTATCCATTTTCCCCTCCAATTCCAATGCCTGGGCCGCCCTTCCGTAGACAGCAAATAAGGATTGGGCCGCAATGCTATATCTTCTCCTGGATTTTTAATACCTCTTCCTCTGCAAGTTCCAGCAGATTTGATACTTCTAATACTGAGAAACCTTTTCGAAGCAACTTCAATACACTCTCTTGAATGCCTTCTAATCTGCCTTCTAATCTGCCTTCTAATCTGCCTTCATCCTTTAATTCTTCAAGCGCCGTACACATATTTCGCACCTCCTTATTCTCACCCTGCTGGATGAATTTTGAAGAATCCGTAATCATACCTATTATCGCCATCAATTCTGCATCCACATTTCGATTTCCATATAGTTGAAAGATTTTGTCGAAATTTTTATTGAAAATTTCTCTCGAAATTTCAAAAACTGTTTTTACGTCCTCATTGCAAAATTTGTACAGTTTTACAGTCTCTTTTTTTGCCACTTCATTACACACTCTTTCTCCTTTGCCTTATCAACATTATAACAGATTTTCGTAAACCTGCAACGCCCGCATGCATACTTAAATTCACATCTTGAAAATACATAACTATACAAATGATTGCACAATTAGGCAAAAATTACGCCCTGCCTAAAGACAAACGCATTGGCGGGTCTGTTCTTTTGGATTTTGCATTAGAAGCTATTTGTAATTTAATATATTCCGTTGGTGGAATTATGGAATTTTTAGAATGCGAAGATAATGCATTTCTTCTGGATTTTTACAGTCAAAATAAATTCAAATTATTTGATGTCCGTATTACTAACCCGGCTTATGGAAATGAACCGCATAAATTAAATCAGTTGTTAAAATTTATATAGTTAAACGCCTTATTATCAACATAGTTTTGATAATAAGGCGTTTTTGCATCTGCATAAGCTGCGGCTTTACATAAAACCGTGTCTTCCCGCTGCCGGAACCGCCTATAACAATCACATTTTTATTCCTGGCATACTTCGGCTGCTTTGGCCTGCTGTCCATAGTGAGGCGCTCCGTCTGCGTCAGCAGAATGTTGTTGTCAAATACCGGGTCAATAAACGGCGCAATGTCTTTCGCCGTCCCCCATGAAGCGTTTTGTCAAGTGCTTTTTTAAGTTATTGACGCAAGCCCTTGTTAGTGCGGCGGGAAACGGGATAGGAAAAGGGGGCGCAAAACGCGCCTGTGGACGTTTAGAAGCCGTTTTCGTGGGTGGGTAGTATAAAAACCCTTACCCGGTGGGTTTTCGTGTCTGAAACGCCTTGAAAATCAAGCCTTT
>CASUON010000381.1 GCA_949457475.1 uncultured Lachnospiraceae bacterium | reverse complement strand
CCTAGGACTTCTTGCATCCGGGAGCGGAACATCCGGACGGGCCTGCTGCCTGGTTCCGGCGTCCGGGATAAAAATATGAACGGTTTGCCGGATAACAACCTATTATTTTTCTTTTTATAGTATATTCTGCATATCCCCACCCCATGAAACAATGTCATTTACTTAAGCTTTTCATAGGTAAAATTCCGTTATGCAAGGCTTTATAAATCAAGTATTTTTAATCCGGGTTATAGCTGTACGGCTTAAGTTAATGACATTGCCCGTGAAAAGTAACTACAAAGCGAAAAATATTCATTAAAATAAGATTTCAGCCTGTCCATAACAAAATTTTTCATGTATAATAAGCGGTAGATACAAACTCATCTTCTTTTGAAGCAATCAAATATTTTGCGCAAAACGCGCCCATAGGAATTTTCAAGCCGGCCTCCCCGCCTGCCTGGCTGTAGTGCGTCTTGCTGTCATACTGCGCCGTCCCGCCGTAGCGCGCGTCGTCGCTTGCAAGCAGCAGCCGGCACTCCTGAACCCCTTCCCAGCATAACGTATATTCCGCCTCCTGGCAAGAAAAATTAAAGACAGCGGCAATCTCCTGGCTGCCGTCGGAACGCACAAAGGCGTAAATGCACGCCCCTTTCTGGCTGCAGTCCAGCCACCGGAACCCAGCCCTGTCATAATCCAGTTTCCAAAACGCCGGATATTTCCCATAAGCCTGGTTTAACTCCTTCATAAACAAGTGGAACGCCTGGTGCAGCGGATATTCTAACAGCATCCAGTCCTGTTCCCTTTTTTCGTCCCATTCGCGGAACTGCCCGATTTCATTCCCCATAAAGTTGAGCTTTTTGCCCGGGTGGGCGTACATGTACATATACAACGCCCTCGCCTGCGGGAATTTCTGGTCGTAGTCGCCGTTCATTTTCTGCAGGATCGTCGCCTTTCCGTGGACGACCTCGTCATGGGAAAACGGCAGCAGGAAATTTTCGTCGTAATAATACATCATGGAAAACGTCAGCTTGTGGTAGTCCGACTTCCGGCATGCCGTATCTTCCTTCATATAGGCCAGCGTATCATTCATCCAGCCCATATCCCATTTATAGTCAAACCCCAGTCCCCCCTGCGCAACCGGTTTTGTGACGTTCGGATAGGAAGTAGAATCTTCCGCAGCCAGTATAATCGACGGATGCATGGATTTTAACCCTTCGTTCATATATTGCAGGAAATTGACCGCGTTGGAATTGACGCCCCTAGACGGATTCCCCTGCCAATAGATCAGGTTGCTGATCGCGTCCATACGCAGGCCGTCGATATGGTATTCTTTGATCCAGTAATTCGCGTTCGACTGCAAAAAAGTGCATACTTCCCCCCTGGAATGGTTAAAATTTTTACTCCCCCATTCGCTGTCCCCCACATCGGTATGCGGATATTCATATAACGATGTGCCGTCGTAGTCCGCCAGCCCATACGCGTCCAGCGCAAAATGGACCAGCACAAAATCAAGCAGCACGCCAATCTGATTCTGATGGCACTGGTCTACAAAATATTTAAAATCATCCATCGTGCCATACCGCGCCGTCGGACTGAAAAACCCGGTGTTTTGATAGCCCCAGGAATTATCGCTCGGGTGTTCGCTGACCGGGAGCAGTTCGATATAATGATACCCCCACTCGCGGATATACGGGATCAGCCGGTCCGCAAGCTGCCTGAAATTCAGCCATCCGTTTTGCGCGCCTTCCTCCGTCTTCCAGGAGCCTGCATGCAGCTCATAAATGTTCAGCGGTTTATCTTTCCTATCTGTCCTAGACTTCATCCAAGCTTCGTCATGGAACTGATAAGCAGCCAAATCGCGGATATAAGAAGCCGACTGTGGGCGCAGCTCCATACCGAACCCATATGGGTCGCAGTGGTCCATGCAGCTTCCGTCCCTTTTATAAATCCGGTACTTGTACATCATGCCTGCTTTTGCGCCGTCTACTTCACACTCCCAGAAATGCCCGTCTTGTATTTTATGCATTTCCGTCTCCGTCCACCCGTTAAATTCACCAATCAGCGCAATCCGCTGCGCAGCCGGGGCAAAGGTACGAAATACCGCGCCCTGCCCGGTCAGGTGGCAGCCCAGGTATTCGTATGCGTCGAAAATCTTGCCAGTGTAAAATCCATATTTATCCATAATTACCCTCCTGCTTTTTCCTTGCTTTTGCTGTCTCTTTTCCTTTTTACAACAATATTTTATTGACTATCGTCTAATTTCTTCTATAATTATTATAGAAACAACAGGAAAAATAGCTACCAACAATCTTTTTGGGTTGTCAATTATCCAACAACTGGAAACAATTGTCGAAAAACAGCTAGTGCTCCGAAATCCAAACGTAGAAAGGAGGGTTGTATGGACTTACGGGTACAACGCACGCAGCGGAATATTATCAACGCATTCATTGAACTGCGTACGAATAAACCAATTGAAAAAATTACGATCAGAGAACTATCCGAACGGGCCTTTATTAACAAAGCTACGTTTTATACCCATTACAAAGATATTTACGACCTTTCCGAACAGCTGGAAAACGAAGCGATCGAAACGATCCTCAACGACCTGCCGCATCCGGAAGATTTGGTTAACAACCCAAAGAAATGGGTCGCGGAGCTAATCACCGCGCTGTTAAATCCAGGAAAGATATTTGACATCCTGTTTTCCGGTACTAGAAGGGCCGTTTTATTAGAACGCCTAGAAAGCAATATCAAGTCGCACATTTACCGGGCGTTTCCGGAATACCAAGACAACCTAGAAAAAGAACTACTGCTTACCTTTTTGATCCAAGGCGGTTTCCACGCGTTTTTAAGCCACCGGCGTGAAGACAGCAATACGGTCATCAACATCTTGGGCAACTTCAGCGAATGCCTGATGCAGGAATATTATTAGACAACACATGAAACAACAAAAAACAACACGAAAAACAACACATGGAACAACTAAAAGCAACACGAAAAACAACACATG
>CASUON010000380.1 GCA_949457475.1 uncultured Lachnospiraceae bacterium | reverse complement strand
TGCGCACTGCTTCAGCAAACTGCTCTACAATTTCCATCCCGCTGCCACTGGCTGCGGCCGCAATCCCAAGCGTCCCCGGCCATGCGGGAAATACGCCCGCGGCGTCGTTCATCCCAAAAACGGCCTCCCCATGCTCATTCCTGGAATTCGACGCAACGCATACCGGGACAAAGCGCGGGCACTCTTCCGCAACGGTATGGAGCTGGTTTAAGTAATCTGCCATATCCTCGGCAGACGGGTTCGCGCGCAGGATCAAATGCCTGGCAAACCATTCTTTTAACAGGGTGCTCGTACCAGGGAGCGTCTGTTCGCCGAAAATCGTCCGACCATGGAATTCCCCTTCATCCAGGGTGCCGGATTCATCCAGCTGCGGCTTCTGCTCTGGGTTTGCTGGGTATTTCCCCATACGCCAGTCCGAAATAAACAGCTGCCCAATTTTTTCATCCAGGGTCAATTCTTTCACATAAGCCTGCGCGCGCACTTTTGGCGTATTCCTCCAGTCGTTGACGGTAGATACCGTCCGGGAACCGTCGATATCTTTAAACACCATACCGTCTCGGCGCACTACCTCCCTTAAAACCGTACTAATGCGCGGGCCCTGTCCATTTTCATAATACGTGATGTGGTCTGATGCTTTTTTGGCCATATTTAATAGCCTCCTTTCCTCTCTTTTATATTTTATAGTATAACCGGTCTGCCGCCAGGATGGTAGGACAATTTATAGAAAAAATCATATAAGTCCTGTTTTTTTTGGCAGTGATAGCACACGCCGCCCTACCCATATTCATAACCGTCTGTAAACGACAGCCCGAAAAAGCCGTTTTTACACGATATAAAAAGATTGCTTCCTTCGAATGATAATGTTATAATTGTCCCACATACAAATTTTGATAAATAATTGAGGGGTATCTGACTATGAAAAAAATTTTTACTAGAAGTCTTTGCATTTGCATGGTTATCGCGTTACTAATCAATGTTTCCATGGTGGCGATCATCCAGATGCTGGTGTCAGAACAAAGCCATACGGCGGACAGCTATGAAAGCCTGGACTACGCCAAGGAAAAATTAACAGAAAACGATGAAAACATTGCTGCGCTTACAAAAACAGTCGGGGAAGATAACCTTTCAAAAACACGCGCTTTCGCAGACCTGCTGGCCACAGACCAAAGCATATTGGAAGACCGCAAAAGGCTGGATGAAGTAAAAGAACGCCTGATGGTATATGAACTGCACGTGATTGATGAAAACGGGATTATTACACACAGTACAATTGACGACTACATAGGGTTTGATATGAACAGCGGGGAGCAGTCCAAAGCATTTATGCCGATCGCAGACGACCCAACGCTTGAAATCGTCCAGCAGCCTACGATGAATGCCGCAGCCGGGATTGTCATGCAATATATCGGCGTGGCAAGAAAAGACGCCCCTGGGCTTGTACAGGTCGGCATCCGTCCGGAAGTGCTAGAAACCATGTTAAAAGGCACGCAGACAGACGTCGTATTAAACGCAATTGAATTCGGTGAAAACGGATATGTATACGCAGTAGACGCTACGAGCGGCGATATCCTCTCGCACCCGGACACGGCGCTGCTTAATACCCCGGCAAGCGCGGCCGGCATGCCGCAAAAAGCGGGCAAAGGCACCGCTACGATCAACGGGACAAAAGGCAAATACGTATCCACCGAATATAACGGGATGTATATAGGAACATTTGTGCCGGTACATGAATATTACCAAGACCAGGTGATCCAGACGCTCGTCATCGCGTTAAGCAGTTTCCTGATATTTGCAGTTTTATTATTCTTTATCAACCGCCTGCTCGAAAGCAAAATTGTATGTGGCATCCGCAACATTACGTCTTCGGTAAAACAGATTTCCGAAGGGGATTTCAATATTGTAATTGACGAACAGGGGACGCCGGAATTTTCCGTACTAAGCGCCAGCGTTAACAAAATGGTAGAATCGATCTGCCAAAATATGCGCAAGAATGAAGAATTAATGGCAAAACAGCAGGAAGACATGGCAAATAACTTAACGCTGATCGATAATATCAAAACGGTCTGCGCGAATTTGGACGGCGTATCGCAAGAAACGCTATCTACCGCGGACGCGATTCAAAACGGCACTACGGAGCAGGAAGAAGCCGTTAAAAACCTCGAGCATGTTATGCAAAATCTAGTGCAGGAATTAAACAGCAGCGCGCAGGTATCCCAAAACGCAGCGAATTCCGCACTGATGGCAGCTCAGAAAATAGAAGCGACCGGTATGCAGATGAAGACGCTAGAAAGCGCAATTGATAAAATCAGCGACATGTCCGCGGAAATCGAAGAAATTATTGACGAAATCGATTCTATTGCACAGCAGACGAATATGCTCTCGCTCAATGCTTCGATCGAAGCCGCGCGCGTCGGGGAATCCGGCAAAGGATTTGCCGTAGTGGCAACGCAAGTAGGCGCGCTTGCCGCAAGAAGCGCCCAGGCGGCAAAACAGACGAGCCAGCTGATTACCAATTCCATCAACGCAATCGAGGAAGGCAGGCTTTTAACGAAGAAAACAACCGAAGAATTTTCCGCTGTAGTAACGGATATCGAAGAAGCAAGCAACCATGTAAAAGAAATTACCGATATGGTAAAGCAAAACGTGCAGACGCTTACCCACGCCGTAGAAGGCCTGGACACGATCGCAGACGTGGTTGGAAAGAATGTAGAAATATCCAAAAACAGCATCGCAGTATCCGAACAGATGGCCGCAGAAGCCGGAAAGCTTTTGGAGCTGGTAGAGTAAAAATAGAATCTGCACATTTTTACGCCGGAGAAACTCCCCAACAGTATAGAAAAACTGCCGGGGAGTTTTTTCATGCTATACAACAAAGGTACAACACCCGAAAGCATACCCGTATAGTTGGTTACTTTTTACGGGGTGGGGATATGCAGGATATACTATCAAAAGAAAAATAATAGGTTGTTATCCGGCAGTTAAATTCTGGAACAGTTTTTAAGTTTTG
>CASUON010000379.1 GCA_949457475.1 uncultured Lachnospiraceae bacterium | reverse complement strand
TCTGTTCCAGAGAAACCTTGATTATTCAAAGTTCTGCTGTACTGAATTTCAGCCCCAAATGCTTAAGTAAATGACATTGCCCGTGAAAAGTAACAAAACTACCGCTGATAACGTAGCGTAAAAACACATGGACAAATAAAACAATAAAAAAAGAAAAGATAAAAGAAAAAAATAGTTGCATTTTCCTTTGTAGTATGATAGAATGTCAACTATAATTTAACTATAGTTGTTATTGTATGAAAGGATGAGTAGGATATGGACAAAGCGAAAAAAAGGACGCTGTATATGGTTGGAATCCTTCTGGTTGTCGCCGCCACTGTGGCAGTTTGTTATGTTCTGTTTCATAAAAAGCCAGATTCCGGTTTGCAGTTTGATGACAATGCTATGACCGGGATTATGCCCGGTGTTGATATAGACGAACGCAGAAAAGAATTGCAGGATGCGTTAGACCGCAGCATGATCGCATTTACAATTAATACGTCGCCGGTTTTTTTGAACGGGACTTCAAAGGGAAATCTATTAATTGAAAATCCGGGCAACAACGCTAAACTGCTTCAAGTCCGTATCGTATCGGACGAAACCGGCGAGGAGCTTTACACTTCCAAATATCTAAAACCGGGTACTTATATAGAAAATGCAAAACTGGATAAAGTGCTCGAAAAAGGCTCGTATCCAGCGACAGCTTATTTTTTGGCTTATGAACAAGATTCGGCGGAATATATAGGCCAAACAGGAGCGCAGCTGACAATTACGGTTCAAAATTAGGCTTTTCATGAATCGTGCGCATTGCAACAAGGCCTTTATAATTATAAAAAGCGGGAAACATACTATAACAAATGCAACAGGAGGTATCATATGAAGAAAAAAACATTTTTGTTACAACTTGTATTAGCCGCATCCTTGCTATTTTCAACGGTTACATATGCCGCAGAAAAAGCGGTAGTCAGGGATATCCCGATCGGAGGTTCCGGGCAGATGGAAATGGTCGGAACCGTCGAGCCAACGCTTCTTTCTGTTTCGATGCCGGCTTTTGTGCCATTTAATATCAGCAACAGCCTTTCGACACAAAATAAGGTTGTTTCCCCAAGAATCTGTGTAAAAAATAATTCCAATGTGCCAGTCCAGGTAGACGTAGCCTATACGGCGGTAGACCTTAGCAAACTGGAAAATGCAAAATGGAGCGACAATGGTACGGTTGGGCCGAACCAGATTGCAATTGGATTAAAACAAGAAGAAGAAAAAGACGTTATGCCGACTGACCTGGCACAAACACGCTGGCTGAAAGACAACCAGGCGCAAAACATGAATGTGATGCTGCTTGATATCAACCAAGAAGGGGCTATGTATGTAGTCGGTACATTAGGGGCGAAAGTTTCTGAAAATGCAGCATTTAGCGTAACCCCAACGTTCGTTGTTAGCAGGACATCTATGGAAAATTAATATATTACAAAAGAAAACGCATTTGTTATAGTATATATCTATAAACAGAAGTCCAAGTAACATACAAAACAGAAAGGATATCGTTATGACCATTTATTTTGTAACAATTCTAGGGCTGGCAGGGCTTGGATATCTCACAGCAGAAAAGAAAAAGAACTACTATTTGGCGGCAGTATTTGTTTCCTTTGTATTTTTAACGTCTTTTCGCTATGCGATTGGCTTTGATTATTTTTCTTACCGGAATATTTACCAAAACGTTGCAGAATGGTCATTTCACGATATCCTGCGTTCTTATTGGTACGAACCATTATTTTTTGTAGCCTGTAAACTGTTTTCCCTAACGGGGCTGTCTTTTTCCTTTTTTTTAATAGGTATTGATTTATTTTTAGCTTTTTCTGCCGTATGGTTTATCGGGCGTTATTCCAAGATGCCATGGGCAAGCGTTTATTTCTATATTACTTTGCAATTTTTGGCGTACAATATGAATTTAATCCGCCAGTCGCTGGCAATCTGCTTTTTTTTGTTCGCCTATCCGTTTTTAAAAGACAAAAAGATCGCGCCTTTTGCGCTTTTGATTGCCATAGGGGGCCTTTTTCACAATTCCTTGTGGTTTATGGCGCCGTTCTTTTTCCTGTTAAGAATCAAATTTTTCTGGAAAACAGTACTTCCTCTATGTGTCTGCGCGTTAGGCGCATACGTTTGCTTTGAACCGGTTTTTGCGATTGTTCAGCCGTTTATCCCAGCCAAATATGCCGCTTACCCAGGGTCTTACTTTTGGTATGCAAGCGGTTATGAATATGTAATCCCTTCATTACTGTATTTCATCCTTTTGTATCTGTTTCGGAACAAGATGGCCGAGAATACGCGGGCGATCTATTTAAACAGCGCTTTGTACAATCTGTTGATCAGCCTGTTTATTACGAAACATTTTATATTAGAACGGTTTGCGGTTTATCCGTTTACTTTTTCTTTGTTGGCAATTCCTGAGATACTTGCCGCTTATGAGCAGGATGCTGCCGTTCATTGCCAATATGGAAAAAAATACAGAAGCATCCTGTTCCTGTTTTTGCTGTTTGGCATGGGCTACTTTCTTTTTGCAGCCGCAAAGGGGTTTCATAATGTATATCCGTATGTCAGTTTGTTAAAACGAGCCTGATATACGGACTATATGGCCGCCTTCCTATCCGCAGTTTCCAATATGTATTTTTGACCTAAATGGATTCTTGCGCACATTTGTTATCAGAGTTGTCACAAGGGCAGACGATTGAAATGGCACTCTGTATCTAGTCAGGTACTGCACATCCTAGTTTATATAGCTGACAAATAATTTGCCAGCATCTATTCAACCCGCTTTCCTGGATACACATATATTTTTTCCACCAGCGCACAGACCAACCCTGCTGTAACCTCGCCGCTGCTTTTCAGCAGCATCAGGGAACGGACGGCTTTCAGATGCCTGCCTTCCACTGTTTCCAGTGTTTTCAGCCGTTCTTTTTATTTTTCTTCCTGGCTCCTCTAGTACTCCATCCAGACAGAAATTAGAGTAAGGAGCGGTCTGGTTCGTAGCAAT
>CASUON010000378.1 GCA_949457475.1 uncultured Lachnospiraceae bacterium | reverse complement strand
CGTTGGGTTCAGTTTAGCACACTTATAGAACGTCTACAAGATTCCGTGTATCAAAAAGCAAAAAGAATGAATTCTTCACTTGACAATGTGGCAAAGATATCCCACCTCAATGAAAAATAACGATTTACGATAATGCTGCGCCTATGACCCATTAGACGTATAATGGCGGACGCCGCATTTCCAGAAAGCGTAGCATGGCACAAGGAATAGGCAGGCTGCCAAGGGCAGCAGGCTATACCACCATACGCCGCGGCCAAGTAAGTAGGTGAGCGGGTAATACTGGATCCATGCGTAGGGAATGACAAATGTGCAAAACTGCAGCACCCGTTTTCCGTAAATACTGACCGGATATTTGCCGTATTCCCGCGCGCCGTCGGTCAGCACATTAAAAATTTCCAGGCCTTCCAGCGTATAAAAACAGATGGAGGCAAAGAGCAGGAAGATGCCGCTAAATACAGCCGTACCGCCGACCAGCATAAACAGCACTGTTAGAACTTTTGGAAATGTCCATGTCACATGGCCGGCATAAATGCCATAGGCAAACATAACCACCGCCTGCAGCATTCGTCCGATTCTGGTAAATTCCATACGGCTGCCGAGCACTTGCAGGATTTCACTGCGCGGGCGCACTAAAATGCGGTCGAACTCGCCGCTTCGGATCAGGTTTGGAAAAACGTCAAACCCCCGTGCGACGGATTCCCCGAGGGAAAATTCCATAAGCGTAATGCCAAAGCAGAGCAGGACTTCGTCGTAAGTAAAGCCTTCTACGCTGGAAAAGCGCTGAAACATAAAAAACACGCCCAAAAAGACCTGGAACGAAACAAGGAACTGCCCGATTGCCGTCAGGAAAAAAGACGTCTTGTATTCCATTTTGCTTTTCAGTTGTATGCCAAAATATTTCCAATATAATTTCATAACAATCCATACTCCTTATTAGCGGCGGGTGCATTCATTTGCCAGGCAGTGTGATTTTGCGCGTAGCGAGTATCTTTGGCAATTAGCGAGTTTGTCCGTCATCCACCTTGTAGCGTAATTTTACGCATGGCGAGCGCATTGAGCCACTTGCCGATGCCAATTAGCAGGATCAGCCAGGTTAATTGCAAAGCGATAGCGCGCCACATATCGTATCCGGATAAATCCCCGCTGTAAATACGCAGCGGTACATTTTGCATAGACGCAAAAGGAAAGAGCGCGAATAATTTGCGCAGCCTGTCCGGAAAGAACGGCAGCGGGATGACTTTGCCGGAAAAAAATTCTACGGCGGACACGGCTACCATCCGGATGCCTTCCGGGGAAACGGTAAAAAAGGCGCTGATATAGACCAGCATACAAAAGGCGACGGTTACGCAAAGGCCGGTCAAAAGCGTAAACAAAAAGAGCAGGAACGCGGTAAAGCTATCAGGGGCGGAAAGCCCGTAAGGGGACGGAAGGAGGGACGCTACCAAAAGGATGGGGACACAGCGCAGCACGGCCTTGGACAGCCTGCTGGCCAGGCTTCTGGAAAACCAGAGGCGGTAGATATCGACCGGGCGGCATAGCTCATAGCAGACATTTCCGTTTATGATCGTCTGAAAAATCTCATTTTCCATCATCCATGTCATAAACAGCGCTAAAAAAGCCTGCTGCATCCAAACGTAGGCGCATACCGCATCCAAACGCATTGGAAAGCTGGCGGCATCCGCGCGGTAAAATGCGCGGAACATTAAAATTTCCATCGCGCCCCATGCGAACTGGGTGATAATGCCGGCAAACGCGGCGCTGCGGTATTGCAGGCCCATCATAAAATGCAGCCGGAAGAAGGCGATATAAGTGCGTATCTTGGAGTTCTGTTTTCGTCTATGGTATCGCATAGGATGCCGCGCCTCCTTTCATTAGTTTCCTTTTGCCCGTTCCCTTTATTACACGCTCTAAACACGCTCTAGGGTTTGCCTTGGCGAAGCGAGGGCATGCGCCTGATTTTTGCCTGGTACTCCCGAAAAAAAATCCGGCGTAACTTTATCAGATGATTTCTTTACAGTTCCTTAAATTCCATGGCTGCGGTAAAACGCGGCCAGCGCTTCCTCCATGCTGTCATAATTTTGGCGGATATCTGCAATTGTACCGTCCAAAAGAAGGCGGCCTTTTCCAATTAAGAGAATCCGGCTGGTCAAAGCTTCGATATCCTGCATATCGTGGGTTGTTAAAAGTACGGTCGTATTTTGTTCGCGGTTCAGCTGGCGGATAAAATCGCGGACAGCCAGTTTGGATACCGCGTCCAGCCCGATCGTAGGTTCGTCCAAAAATAAAATACGCGGATTATGTAAAAGGGAGGCCGCGATTTCACACCGCATACGCTGCCCGAGCGAAAGCTGGCGGACTGGCGTTTTTAGCAGTTCTTCCAACGATAATAACTGCGTAAGGCGCGCTAGGTTCTTTTGGTAATCCACTGTGTCTATATGGTAGATTTCTTTGAGCAGCCCATAGGAGTCGATGACAGGGACGTCCCACCAAAGCTGCGTGCGCTGTCCAAAGACGACGCCGATATTTTGGGTATGGTGCATCCGGTTTTTCCATGGGACGATGCCGTTGACCATGCAAACGCCGTCGTCCGGGGTAAGGATTCCGCTTAAGATTTTGATGGTGGAACTCTTTCCGGCGCCGTTGGGGCCGATATAGCCAACCATTTCGCCGTCGCCTATCGTAAATGATACGTCGTCAAGAGCGTGGATGTGTTCATATTCCGGGTGAAAGAAAGATTTCCATGCCGAGGAGAGCCCGGCGTTGCGTTTAGAGACACGGTAGGTCTTGCTTATATGTTCGAAAGTAATCACGTTGGCTGCCTCCTGGTAGTGGCTAATGTGTTTCAACATCTTGCCAAGACGGCCTGTTGCCTTTGGATTTTGCCAGAGGGCTACCGTAGGTAAGTATTTTACAATCTGTAAAAAATGGAAAGGAACTATAATATAGCATGGCCCGAAGGCCCTGTCAAGAAAAAGATAGTGTAACTTTACTTGGGGAATTTTTCAAAAAAATAATAGGGAACACC
>CASUON010000377.1 GCA_949457475.1 uncultured Lachnospiraceae bacterium | reverse complement strand
TGGAATACTTTCGCAGAATGCCTAGGACTTCTTGCATTCCGGAGCGGAACATCCGGACAGGCCTGCTGCCTGGTTCCGGCGTCCGGGATACAAGAATATTCACGGTTTGTTGGATAACAACCTATTATTTCTCATTTTTAAGGAATAACCCCCATGAAATGCAACAATCTTGCTACCGTTCGGCTTAGGGCTTTGCATGTAGCGCAAAGCCCGTATAACAAAGCCAATAGAATGGGCATCTTTTGCCTCCCTATAACTGTGCCAGACGCCTTTCTACTTCTTCCATCATTTTTTCATATTTCGCCAGCTTTTCCTTTTCCTCTTCTATTTTGGCCTGCGGCGCTTTGCTTAAGAATTTTTCGTTGTTCAACATGCCGTTGGAGCGCGCAAGTTCCTTTTGCAGCTTTTCTTTATCCTTTTGCAGCCTTGCGAGCTCTTTTTCCCGGTCTACCAGCTCTTCCAGCGGGATATATACGACTGCGTCCGGGATAACTGCCGATACCGCGTCGCTTCCAATCCCTTCCTTGTCGGCCTGGATATTGACCTGCGTAGCGCATGCCAGCGAAGCGTACGCTTCTTTCGTCTCTTCAAACATGCTACGAACCTTCGCGTCCGCAGATACCAGGTACAGCTTCGCTTTTCTGCTGTTTGGCACTTCCATATCCTTTCGGATTTTGCGTACTGCTTTCACAAGGTCTTTGACATGGCCCATCATAAGTTCTTCGGCCTCGTAACGGCGTCCTTCTTCATACTGCGGCCACTGCGCAAGCATAATCGATTCTTCCTGCGGATGCAGCGTACAGAATATCTCTTCTGTCAAAAACGGCATAAACGGGTGCAGCAGCTTGAGCGCTTCTGTCAGCACGGTACGCAACGTCCACAACGCGGCGGCAGCCGGCTGCGGGTCTTCTTCAGACCGGTAGATACGCAGTTTTGCAATCTCAATATACCAGTCGCAAAATTCATCCCATATAAAATCATATACTTTGGACACCGCGATGCCCAGTTCGTATTTGTCCATATTTTCCGTCATATCTTTGACAAGTGTATTTAATTTCGAAAGGATCCACTTATCCGCAGGCGCCAACGACTGATCTGCGGAAAGCGCCGCGTCTTCTTTGCCTTCCAGGTTCATCAGGATAAAGCGGGACGCGTTCCATACTTTGTTTGCAAAATTGCGGGACGCCTCCACCCGCTCCCAGTAAAAGCGCATATCGTTGCCTGGGGCGTTTCCGGTAATCAGCGTCAATCGTAGCGCGTCGGCGCCGTACTTGTCCACAACTTCCAACGGGTCAATGCCGTTCCCCAACGACTTGCTCATCTTGCGCCCTTGGGAATCCCGGATCAGGCCGTGGATCAGCACGGTATGAAACGGCGCCTTCCCGGTCTGTTCGTACGCGGAAAACACCATACGGATAACCCAGAAGAAAATAATATCATACCCGGTCACAAGCACGTCTGTCGGATAAAAATATTCCAAATCCTGGGTCTGCTTCGGCCATCCAAGCGTAGAAAACGGCCACAGCGCGGAGGAAAACCACGTATCCAGCGTATCCGGGTCCTGTTCCATGCCTTCGTGCCCGCACTTCGGACAGCAATGCGGCTCTTCCCCTGTCCGGGCGACTACGATTTCCCCGCACTGCGGGCAGTAATACGCCGGAATCCGGTGCCCCCACCATAACTGCCGGGAGATGCACCAGTCGCGGATGCCTTCCAGCCAGTGCATATAAATTTTATCAAACCGTTCCGGCACAAACTTTACTTCCCCGGATTTTACCGCCTCCATCGCCGGCTTTGCCATTTCTTTCATGGATACGAACCACTGCTGCTTTGCCATTGGCTCTACGACCGTACGGCAGCGGTCGTGCGTCCCTACGGCGTGTTCGTGGTCTTTGACCGCTACCAAAAGCCCCAGCCCTTCGAGCTCTTCCACAAGCTTTTTGCGGCATTCGTAGCGGTCCATGCCCGCGTATTTCCCGGCATTTTCATTCATCGTCGCATCGTCGTTCATAACATTTAACAATGCAAGCCCGTGCCTGCGGCCTACTTCAAAGTCGTTCGGGTCGTGCGCCGGCGTAATCTTTACGCATCCAGTCCCAAATTCCCGGTCTACATATTCATCCGCGACAACCGGAATTTCCCGGTTTGCGACCGGAAGGATCAGCGTCTTGCCGATCAAGTCCTGGTAGCGCTCGTCATCTGGATGGACTGCTACCGCGGTATCCCCAAACATCGTCTCCGGGCGGGTCGTCGCGATTTCCACAAACCGGCCTTCTTCCCCCGCAACCGGATAATTAATATGCCAAAAATGCCCTTTTTGGTCTACGTGTTCGACTTCCGCATCCGAAATAGACGTCTTGCACACCGGGCACCAGTTGATAATCCGGTTGCCTTTGTAAATATATCCTTTTTCATACAGCCGGACAAATACCTCTTCCACCGCCTGGGAGCAGCCTTCGTCCATTGTAAAGCGTTCCCGTTCCCAGTCGGCGGCAGAACCCATTTTCTTTAACTGCCGGACAATACGCCCGCCATATTCTTCCTTCCATTCCCAGGCTTTTTTCAGGAATCCTTCCCTGCCCAGTTCTTTTTTGTCGATCCCCTGTTCTTTGAGGGTATTCGTTACACGCACTTCCGTTGAAATTGCCGCGTGGTCTGTCCCCGGCTGCCATAACGTATTGTACCCCTGCAGTTTTTTATAGCGGATTAAAATATCCTGCATCGTACAGTCGAACGCATGCCCCATATGGAGCTGCCCGGTAACGTTTGGCGGCGGCATAACGATTGTAAACGGCTTTTTGCTGCGGTCTACCTCCGCATGGAAATAGCCGTTGTCTTCCCACTTTTTATACAGACGGCTTTCCAGCCCGTCCGGGTTGTACGTTTTCGCAAGTTCTTTCCCCATTCTGCTTCCTTTCCTTTCTTTCCACTTTTTTCTAATATGTTTTTTCTAATTATGTTTTTACTTTTTCACCACTTTACAACTTTTTTATAAACACAAAAAACGTACAAAGAATTTCGTAATG
>CASUON010000376.1 GCA_949457475.1 uncultured Lachnospiraceae bacterium | reverse complement strand
CTCCGCGAAATGGGGAGTGCAGATTGCGGGAATGATTTTTCAAACACGCTCTAGGCCCTGTATAGCGGAAAGAACTCGCAGCCGTCCACCTCCCCTTCCCGCAGGGATACAAGCTTTTCATAATCATTGTTATGAAAGATATTCCTGCCGACATAAAAGTCCCTGACCCCGTGCGGAGCCAAACTTTGTTTATATTGATAAATACCGTCGTCAGACCCATATCCGCCGCCGAGCACAAAGTTTCTTAACCCTTTTTCTTTCGCCCACTTGATAATTTCATATTTCAAAAAATCATTCGGCCTTACGGCAAAATATGACTGGTCAGTGCCTCCAAGGTATGAATAGGCATTTTTAGCCCCATAAACAACCAGTTCCGCAGAAACAACCTGCCCTTTATAAACAGCATAAAAGTACATGACATTATCTTCCAGTTTATTTAAGCGCCTGTAAAACTGCTTGGAAAAACGGTACCGGCTTTTCGCGCCTTTTCGTTCCATGGTCGAATCGTAGATACGGAAAAAATCATCGAAATGCTCCCCGGTATTTTCTGCAAATACCTGCACGCCGTATGTATTTGCCTTTTTGACATTTTTCCTAACTTTCTGCTTAAAATCCATCCATATCTTATCGATAGGCATTTCCAAGGAACGTACCACATTGTGCATTCTTGTTTCAACTTCGCCGCCGTAGTTCGCATAATATTCATGAAACAGTCCGAACCGCACAAATTCGCATACATAGCGCCGCTCCGTACAATATTGCACATAAGCCCGGTTTAGTTTTTCCCAGTCGGTGACATGCCCGCAAAACCCTCCATAGCCATAGGGTGTAATCAAATCATAATATCTTCCTGTTTCAACCTTCCCCTTTAACTTTTCATCCAGCGCGACATCCCTGCGAAAAACAACATTCATTGCCCGGTCTTTTCCATCCTCATACAGCAGCAGCAGCGGCCTGCCATTTTTTTGCGCCTCTTCCATAAATGCTTTTGCGTAGCCGCAAAGATAGAAAATATCATAGTCTTCAAAAGAACGTACCGCGGCATCCCATACATCCTGGTTTTCAACATGTATTTCCCGAATCATGCCACCCTCCTTTTTCCTTACCCAAAACACCTCCTAATAATTTCAATCACTACCTCCTGCTGCTTTTGCGTCATTTTATTATCCGACGGCAGACACAGCCCGCGGTTAAATAAATCGCTGCTTACCGCTGTATTCTCATCCCCTTTCGCCGTTACAAATCCATTCCCCGCATAAATCGGCTGTAAATGCATCGGTTTCCAGATCGGGCGCCCCTCGCAGTGAAAAGCGCCAAGCGCCTCGAGTATCTCGGTTGGGGAGCTTTTCCCTTTCTCTATATGGAAAACGGCCATACGGCTCGACCTTGCTGTTTGCGCCATTGCCTCTGCATCCAATAAGGCGCAGGTCAGCCAGTAATTGCTGCTGTCCGTCACCGGGTTTAACACAAGCGGCAGCCCTTTTAGCCCGCGTTCGTATCGTTCGCGCACACGTTTTTTCGCGCGGATATGCTCGTCCAGAAACTGCCACTGCCCTCTCACGATCCCGGCTACAATATTTGAAATCCGATAATTATACCCCAGCTCCTCATGTTCGTACCAGGCCGCGTCTTCCCTTGACTGCGTTGCCCATTTCCTGGCTTTGTCCGCGCTGTAGCGGTCGTTCACAAGCAGCATCCCGCCTGCGCTGCCGGTAATAATCTTATTCCCGTTAAAGCTGACTACCCCGTAATCGCCAAAGGAGCCTGTCATTCGCCCGTCCGCACGCGCCCCAAGGGATTCCGCCGCATCTTCGATCAGAAGCGCCCCGTGCGCTTCACAGACCTTTTTGATCTCTTCCACTTTTGCCGGAGTGCCATAAAGATGCGCCAGTACGGCTATCTTCACATCCGGATAGAGCGCAAACGCCCGCTCCAGCGCCATCGGGTCCATATTCCACGTCTCATACTCGCTGTCAATCAGCACAGGCTCCCCGCCTTCATAAACGATCGGATTGACCGTAGCGTCAAACGTAAGGTCGGAAACAAATACGCGTTTTCCCAGCAGCGCCCCGCCGTAGCCCTTCCCGTTCGGCGTGCGGATCCCAGTGCTGGACTGGTACAAACGCTCGGCTGCCAGCTTGACCGCCAGATGTACCGCCGCCGTCCCGGAGGCAAGGGCTACCGCATACTTTACGCCTGTGGCTTGCGCCGCCATCCGTTCCAGCTCGTCGATATTTTCCCCTGCCGTAGTTACCCAGCCGGAACTGTACGCCTTTTGAATATAGGCTAATTCCGCGCCGCCATGCATGGTCGGCGTGGCAAGGTTTACTTTTTCTTTCAGCGGTTTTAATCCTTCAAACCGGGAATCCCTAAAAAAATCGTATGCCATTTATCTTTATCCATTTCTGCAAAGGTTTTTGGGCATAGCTTCGCCATCCGTACCGCCGGTTGGCCGCCACGCCCTCTTCCTCCGGCCGCCCGCAGCGTTCTGTTCAAAAGCCGCAAAGCAGCCGGCGCCGTTCTGTCATACCCCCGCACGTCCAAGTGCCACAGCTGCAAGGAACTGCAAGGATACTCTTATTTTTCCGAAGCCGCACCTTCTGGTTACAGCCCGTCCATGATCTCCGCTACCGATTTCATAACCTTGGTATGCCTTATTTTTTACGAAGCAAGGCCTTCCGGCTACACCCCGTTCATGATCTCCGCTACCGATTTCATAATCTTGGTATACATCATATAGCTGTCCGTTTTCGTGGCTTCTGGCTTGCCCCACATGCCGGACAGGCTCGTTTCCGTCGGCTCCGGGACTCCCCAGAGCAGCTCGTCCGCCTTTGCACCAAGCGCCTCGCATACCGCCGCAAACGTATCCATGCTCATAATCCGCGTGCCGCGCTCGATATGCCCCATAAACGACATACTAATACCGCATTGCCCCGCCAGTTCGCCCTGCGACCAGCCTTTCGCTTTTCTGGCCTGGCGGATTCTTTGTCCGATTTTGTTATAATCCAGCTCCCGCATCACACGCTGCCCCCTTTT
>CASUON010000375.1 GCA_949457475.1 uncultured Lachnospiraceae bacterium | reverse complement strand
TCAGATAGTCCAGATGCCGCTGTCCCCATGTGCCTATCGGATGTTCTTCTTCGGCGGGCAATCGTAAATCTGGAATAAAATATCCATTTTCTTCGTGATATGTACCGCCTAACTGTTCAAATAATGATTTTGCCATTTTGTAATTCCTCCAGATAAGATATTCACTCCACATATCAGTACGGGCCTGCTGCCTGATTCTGGCTGTTTTCCAAAAATTTTTTGCTATTTTGTCCCAAACGGAATCTTTGTTTCCTTTCATCTGCATCCATGACGCTGAAGTCGTGCATCAGTTTCCCAATGTTGGAAGTTGGGCTGTATCAACCGCGTTTTGTAGCAGTTTTGCAAAATAAGCGTCTGCCTGCTCATACGCTTTTGCACTATCAGGCGCCGCGGTAACAGCAGCTTTTATCATCCTTATTTCTACGTTATCCGTATCGTCAATATCTACGACTTTGTAATCCCCGTTTTCATACCGCATCGTGATATGATAATAGTTACTTCCTGCACATTTATCCGATTTTTGGGAAAAATTCTGCCCGTACAGGTAGTGCACAGATGCATCTATTTCCAGCCGGTCTTTTTTTCTGGACATCTCGTAAATGTCAATTTTATCTACCTGTATACGCGTTACCTCGTTCGAAGAGATGGCGTCTTGCTGCCGCTGATTTACCAAATTTTTTGCAGTAATGTATCCACAGATGCTTTCAAAGTCATCTTTTGTATAGTTTTTGCTGCTGTCAATTACACGCGTCTGGTAGAAATCGCGGAAGAAAGCATAGAGGCCATCTAAGACCGTTGCCTTTTTACTCTTATATTTGCGGATAAATGAACGGACGCCGCCGTCGCGGATATCGATCCGGCACTTGGACGGCTCCTTGGCCTTTAAATAGTTCAGGTAAAAATAAAACGGCTCTTGCGGATAATGTGTTCCGCCGATCCACAAGGAGAACGTATCGTCGATCTCGTATAGAAAGATATACAGCCCGGAGCCAATCTGCCGGTAAGAATACGGGGAGAAGTCTGTCCAGGACAGGTCTTTCCCTTTTTTAGATAGCCGGATAACATCATCTAGCGTAAGACGCCGTTTACCGTCTAGAGGCAGGGAATCTGTACGGTCTTTCGCAGGATTGTTCTGGTTATCCGCCATTTTGCCTGTGCTGTCAGCTGGCGGATTGTTCTGGTTATCCGCCATTTTGCATGTACTGTCAGCTGGCGGATTGCTATGGCTATCCGCCATTTTGCCCGTACTGTCAGCTGGCGGATTGCTGTGGCCGTTTGTTGGCGAATTGCCGTGGCTGTTTGCCGATCGTGTTGTGCTGTTTTGCATGGCGGACGTTTGGGAAGCGCCGGATTTAGGGTTTGTCAGGAAACAAACAGCTGTCAGGATACAGGCGGCAACGGACAGCGTAATGATCCAGTATGGAGGTTTTTGATAATGCATGATTTTTTTCACCCTTTCTTTTATGCCCGTTTCTGCAAAAGATAGCGGATATACGAGGAGTAGTTTGTGTCGCGTAGCGCAGGAAACCATCGTGTGGGAATAGGACTTTTTGCCGTCTAAGTCCAGGTTGCGTATCACTTTTTCATCGCAGGCGAATTCAATATCACGGCAGAACAGCGCATAGGCAGGCCATGCAAGCGGCTGGAACCAGTATATGGACAGCAGCAGGAAACCGAGCGGCTTCCACCAGTGGTCTTTGCGTTTGATATGCGCCTGCTCATGGGCTAGCATGTATTGCAGGCTGCCCTCTTCCTGGCCGGAAGGCAGATAAATACGCGGTGCAAAGATGCCAAGGATAAACGGGGTATGTACGGTGTCGCAAAGATAGACGTTGCCGGACAGCAGTACGGCCTCACGGATATATGATCGTATGTGGATCGTATGCAATAGGGCGTATAGGAGCATTCCGGCAAGTACTGTAAGCCATACGGTGCGCGCAGCTGGGATCCATGAGGGCGGCGTGCATTCTGTCTGCAGATCATCCACTGTCCGCTCTGGGGGTGAAACCGGGTTGCTTTCCGTGTCTGTGGCAACCGGGTTGTAAAGGTGCTGCTGCGCGCCGGCGTCAGGTTCCGCGCTATGCCGCGCCGACAGTCTAGGCTGCGTGCCAGGCAGGAAACCAGCGCCAGGAGAGGAGCTAGTGTTAGAGAAAGGATCGGTGCCAGTCAGTGAGTTGATACTAGGTAGGGGATTTGTACCAGTTCGTGAGCTGATACCAGGCAGGGAACAGATACCGTCCAGAAGATTTGCGCCAGGCACCAGGCTAAACGGGCTTTCGATGGAAAACGGGCAGAGCAGGCGCGCAGCGACAATTGCCCACAAGATACAGCAGCACCATTTGGGCGAACGCCTAAAACAGAAGCGTAGCGCTACGACGGCCAGAATCACCCAGCCGGCGGAAATGCCTATGTTGCATAGTTTCCAGAAAATAGCGTCCATTACGTTCACCCCTCTTTCACTTGGTCAATGAATTTGTGAAGTTCGTCGGCTTCTTGCGGCGTCAGGGAAGAATCTTTCATAAACGCGGCGAGGAAGGCCGGGAGGGAGCCATGGAAGGAAGTTTCCACATATTGTTTGCTTTGCATGGAATAGAACTGCTGACGCGAGATTACGGAAGTAACGGTGCCGTTTTTGTTTTGAAACAGCCCTTTGTCAATCAGGCGCCGCAGTACGTTGTGCGCGGTCGTGCGTTTCCAGTTGAATGCAGCTGCGGTAAGCTTTACCAGTTCGGAAGATGTGACAGGTTCATGCTCCCAGATCATGTCTGCATAGCGGGATTCGATAGCGCCTAGTTGGATTTCAGCCATATAATACCACCTCCTGATGCTTTGCGCTTCTGATAGCCCGGTGCCGGATGCATGGGCTTTTTTGCTAGTAAGTTGGTGCCAGATCATTTCCTGTGTAGACCACATAGAGTAGTCTGTAATTACAGACTACTCTATGTGGTCGCATTTGTCAACATATATTTCTGCTTATTTATATGTATTAGGAAATTCGCGTTACTTTTCACGGGGTGGGGATATGCAGAATATACCAGAATATACTATAAAAAG
>CASUON010000374.1 GCA_949457475.1 uncultured Lachnospiraceae bacterium | reverse complement strand
CAAATTTAGGAGGCATAGCGGGCTATGTTGACTAAATTTGGGATAAATTCTCCGCGAAATGGGGAGTGCAGATTGCGGGAATGATTTTTCAAACACGCTCTAGTGCGCAACGTATGAAAAAGGAAGGAGGAATTGCTTTTTTTAATATTTTACAAAGTGGCTGCCGGCGCTTATTCTGAGTAAGTCCCGTTTATGCGCAAAATAGAAGGAAATATAAAAAACTGGATGGTGAAAAAAGCAGTTTCCATCCTGTTGGTATTGTCCATTACAATAGCAATGGGGATGAACGGTACGTTGGCCTATGCGGCAGGCCCCGCCGGGGCAAAAAGCGGCGCGACAGAATATGCGGCGGGCGGTATGTTTACCGTGGCGATGGATGGTAAAACGACTACTTATAACTGTGCCGAAGATATTGTGGACGTATGGGAAATGGTACAGGGGAAGACCGCCAAAATTCATTTATTGCAGAATTTGGATATTAGTGATTATATATAAAACAAATAAATATAAAACGAATTTTTATTAAGATAAAATAATTATGAAATGAAATTATATATACTATAAAATTTAATTATCAAATTATGAAATGGAGTTATAAAACAACCGCTATGCAACTACCAGCCGAACCATTTGAATTTACCTATTATACGATAGCAAGCACCCTGCCATTTCACCTGTTTGCCTACCTCCCTTTTTGGAACCATCTGCGCTTTTCCAAAAAAATAACGTCCATAATCCTACTAGCAGAACAATTGGTATTTGCCTGTATCTTTCTGCGGCTCTGCTATTCAGGCATGTCTGTAGCAAGCGCGCAGCTTGTATTTTCCCCGCTATTTGGCGGCATGTTTTTTTTCCTTGTCAAAATGGAACTCAGTAAAATCGCGTTCCTGTATATTTTCGCTACCGATTACCTTATGGCGTTGAAAAGCGTTTCCGCTTTCGTCTGTTCTTCACTGCTGCACTGCACCCCATACAGCTGGCAGTCCAGTACCAGCCTCCTACTTCTTTTTTTTGTTACGATGCCTGCCATGCTGTACTATATTAACCGCACTGCGCAGCTTGTATTTGAAACCGATGCCCCGGATTCATGGAAGACGTTATGGCTGCTGCCTTTTTTTAGCAGCATTATTGTATTCTTGTTTACTTATCCGTTGGAAAATAACGACTTACATACGCTTTTTGCACGTATTTTGCTTATGATCTGCATGTTTTTGATCTACCACTCCCTGATCGGCTCCATCCGCCAGACGCAAAACCGTGCCATTGCAGAAGAACGCAGCCAAAGCATGGAGTTTTTACTACAGCTGCAAGCAGAACAGTACACGCTGATTCAATCGCGCATCGAAGAAACAAGGCGCGCCCGCCATGACCTGCGCTACCATTGGAAAGTCTTGCAAAGCTATATAAAAAACGACGATTTCGACGGGCTGGCTAGCTACATACAACAATACGGAGAAAGCGTACCGCAAGAAACCTACCGTTATCTATGCGACAACACAGCAGTAAACGCCATTTTGCTCCATTATTCTGAAAAAGCGGCCAAACAGCAAACGCACATGGATATCACTTTTGCGATTCCGACCAAAACAATCATTCCAGAACCGGAATTGTGCGTCATTCTTGGAAACCTGCTGGAAAACGCCCTGGACGCCTGCCTGGCTCTAGACGGCAACCGGCTGGTATGCGTCAACGCCAGGCAGCTCGGAGATAGCACCCTGGTTATTACGGTCGACAACACGGGCCGGCCTCCGGCGACAGACGGAGAGGCGTTTTATTCCAGCAAACGCCCCGGCTTTGGCATCGGCACAGAATCTGTCCGCATGATTGCCAGGCATTACCATGGGGACGCCCGTTTTGAATGGCACGACGGCATGTTCTACGCGTCCGTTATGCTAAATCCGAAACAAAATACGCATATGCCGTCCGATTAATTAATTATTACCCTACGGCCGGCCATCCATAGAAATATAAAAGACGCCCCAGAAAGTGGAAACAGCAATTTCCAGAGGCGTTTTTTATATGATTTATTTTATTCAATTGTCAATATATCTGCAAACCCGGTTACTTCAAAAATCTCCATAATCGTCTCATTTACATGGACTACTTTCATACTGCCCTGTTTATTCATCGTCTTTTGCGCGCCAAGCAGTACACGCAGCCCTGCAGACGATAAATAATCCAATGCGGCCATATCGATCACCAGCTCCTGCACACCATTAATTTCCGCCGAGAGCGTCTTCTCCAATTCCGGCGCAGTCGTCGTATCAAGCCTGCCTTCCAGCGCAATCTGCAAGCTGTTCCCTGTTTTTGTCTTCGTAATATTCATAGCCTTTTGCCTCCTGAGGTTTCAATTATTTGTTTTTATATATTTTTTTCCTTCGTACACATCAAAAATACTTAACGTAGAAGCCGCTACGCCGCGGATTTTTGTCATGTACTCCCAGAAAAATATCCTGCATACTTATACCAAATACGAATGAGACAGTACACCCGCACGCAGCAAGGGCGTACCCACTATTTAAGACAAATGCTCCATAACATGCACTCTATTATATATTATGCATGAAACCAGGCCGCAAAGTCAACATAGACTACATAAAATGTGAAAAAAATACATGAAATGAGAAACAAATGATTAAACTATGCGTATCAACGCCAGAGGAGATTGGCTAAGACGTTACTCATTAAAAATGCGGATAACAGGACTTGAACCTGCACGGTTTCCCACCAGAACCTAAATCTGGCGCGTCTGCCAATTCCGCCATATCCGCATCACGGATTTCATTATACCTGAAATCCAGTTTTTTTTCAACCTATATTTAAAAAAAGATCAAATTTTGGATAATATTTCATAATTGCCCTTCCAAGTATCTTGTCTTTATGTACATAAGTATAAACTTGCGCTTCTTCTTCATTGGCTGCCACGCCGTCATCCATCGCGCAGTCCGCCCAATCCCTGCCGTCCTCTGAGATATTGCGGTTGTCGCCCATCATAAAATAGCAGTCCTGCGGTACTTCAAAAACATAGCCGTCATTCCTGGCTACCCATTTTTCCGGTAGGTAATTTTCCGCC
>CASUON010000373.1 GCA_949457475.1 uncultured Lachnospiraceae bacterium | reverse complement strand
TATTTCATTCCCGTTTATTTCATTCCCGTTTATTTCATTCCCGTTTATTTCATTCGCATTTATTCCGTTCGAATTTACTTGATTCCCATTTATTTCGTTCTCACTTACCTCATTCCCGCACATTTTATCCTCCCATCTGCTCCCTGATCCATTGATCGATTTCCGCCGTTTCAATCAGCTGCTGTTGCGAAGAATCTGCGTCGTAGCCCCTCGGACCCTTTTTCACACAGCATGCAATTGGTTCCTGCAGCCATCCAAGCCCCGAGGAACATTTCCCGCCCAGCGCATAGATCAGCCGGATCGCAGCCACTAGGTGCGCAATATCCCTCTGGCAGGTATCTGCATCCAAAAAACCATGAATACTGCTTTGAAAAACCATTTTCCCGCCCATTCCGCAAGTCTCTACCGTATAGAGCTGCCCTTCTTTTTTCGCCCCCGTATAACGGCTGATGGAAACCCCCGTCCGTACGTCTGCCAGGCTGTCCCGCAAGTCATAGTATTCCGACTCGGCTACCAGGGTTCCGTTTTCGAAAAACATGCTGCCTTGGCGGATTCCGCCGGTTCCAAACATTTTATTACCATTTTGGAACGCGGGCGCAAGCTTTGACAGCGCAGCCGCATATTCCGCAATACAGCCCTTTAACGCGGAGCCTGAGATATAGGGCAACCCATGGACGTCCCTTAAAAGATAAGACTGTATTTCTCCCCTCCCTGTTCCGCCGCCAAAGTAGAAGGAATCATAAAACTTGATCAGAAGCTGAATTTCAATTTCTACTTTTCCTACCTTCCCTACCTTCTCTACGTTCTCCACTTTTTTCATTACATACCTCCGTATAATCCCAAAGTTCAACGGCGTCCAGCCATGGAGAATAGGCTTTCCCCTGGCACACAACGTTGTGGCTGGCTGCTTCGCCCCCAAATTCCTTTGCAAGCCGTTTTAAACTACATTCGGCTTTCGTATCTTCTTTTCTGCTAAGCTGATATTCGTAAAACAGCTCCGCTTCTTCTTTCGTATGCCTGTACCAGCTCTGCCTTAGCTGGAATGCAAAGGATTTTTCATCCTGTAATTTTTTGATAAAATGTTTCATTGCCTTCGCCTGGTTCCACGTATACGGACGCAGTGTTTTTTCCGGTTTCCCCGGCCTAGCTTGGCGCAGGTAATCTAAATCCGCGCCTCCTGGCATTTCATTTTCGATTACCATCCAGTCGATCGTCCCTCCGGCATTTCCTTTTTTCCGTTCCTGCCATGCCTTTTGCTTGGCAGATTTTAACAGCTCCTGCGCAATTGCAAATGAATACTGTACCGGCATATTTTCATGCGTAATGCATACCCCTAGCGACATCGTCATTTGATATGCACCGCTTGATTTGTCTCGAAACCGGTCGTCAAAACTAGTTCCGATCGCACAGGCAATATCATATGCTTTCGCCCCCGGAACAATCAGAAAAATGTCGTCCCCGCCCACTGCAATAACTTCAAAGGACAAACGATTTCCCAGATTTTTGTATAAAGACTGAAAGACAATGCTGGTAACCGTATCCGCCGTAACCTCGCTAAAATAGCGCATCGTCATAAAAGACTGCAGCCGGCTGATCTGGCTGCTCATACTGTTGGCGTCCCCGTAGATAATGCCAATAAATCCGTTTTCCGAAATATCCGTCAGCTTTTGATAACTTTTTGTATCATCCACGATTACTTTTTGATAAGTCCGTTCAATGTACCTTTTGTACTCCTGGTGCCTAGAATATTTTGCCTGCCTACCCCCTGCGCGCGTTTTACGCAGGCAGCTTGGGCATAGTTTTTCTTCTTCCCCTGTGCGTGTAAGAGCCGCCACCGCATGCCGGTTGCGGCACGAAGTACAAAACGACTTCTCCTTCCCGTCTATTTTCTTCCATCCCTCGTGGTTACATAGTTCAAAGAAAGCATCCGGATCTAGCCGCGGTTCTATGCGAAAGTCCCAGCGCAGCCCCTGCCGTTCCTCCAAAGCCAAATCCATTTCGTCGACCACATGTTTGTAGTCGCACACAAGGCGCGACAGCTGATACGGCCGGCTGCAAAAATTAAACTGCGCCGTCACCGTCTCCCGCTCCACCATTGCCTCTATTTTCCGGCACATATCCTCGCCCGCTCCCGCGGGGAAGATAGCCATGATTTTTCCACCGCCGGCATAGACCAGGCATTCCCGTATATGCTCCTGGCTGACCAATCGCTTCATTTTTTCCGTATTTACGTCTTCCAGCAGCAGGCTGGCGCCACGGATTTCGGGTATCTTATTCGTTTCGAGGTAATACTGCTTGATTTTTACCAGCCCGCCCTTTACCAAATCCGCCATGCCGGCAGCGGGGCAGCCGCCTATTTCATTCTGCATATGGAGCATTTGTTCAACCTGCTCCAGCAGCGGGCATTCCCCGGCGCCTTCCGCCAAATGCCAGGTAAACCCCTGTATCCGTATCTGGTCTTTTTGGCGTTTCCAGTCGGAATCATTTTGCGCACTATTTTGTGCATGACTGGAAATCAAAGGATAAGCCAATGCATACAGGCAGGCGGTCCGGAAACATACATAATCCCGCATACGCGCGCATTCTTCTATCTCCCCCTTCGCATCCATAAAATAAGGAAGGTCTGGAAATAAGTCTGCGTCGTTTGCCCGCTTATTTCCATAAAAAAGCTGCTCCATTTCCTCTAAGCTGCCCTCTTCCAGATAATGCTGCAGCCTTTGTGCCCCTTCCTTGTAAATCCGATGGTAGTCATCGTCCGAAATGCAGTAGCATGTGCCTGTAACCAGGTCTTTCCATACTTTATACCCGTTTTCCTTTGCTCCAAATATCTTCCTTTCCTTTTTTATTTTTTCATAGTACCAGTCTACGTATCCCATGTGCCGTACCTCCCTTGCATTACGGTTGCCCTATCATACTTCCTTTGTGTGTGTCAAATAATCCTGTATTTTCCAAAGCCAAAGCTTGTATTTTTCCCTATATGGGTTAATTCGCCCGCTGCCAGCACAAACAGCATTGTTTCCGGTATATGGTCTAGTGCCTTGTTAAGTCTAAAACTGTATCAAAATATTTTAAATTTTTTCTTGGC
>CASUON010000372.1 GCA_949457475.1 uncultured Lachnospiraceae bacterium | reverse complement strand
ACCGGGCGGTTTTGACAAATGGGGAGGAATTTCCGATACCAAGGAGCCGCTACCCGGGTGTGATGGAGGCTTTTATGGTATTTAAGGGGGAGTTTTGATGATTTATCAAAATGATGCTCTGCTGATTATGGGGGAGATGATTAGCTGCAGGTTGTTTTTTGAAACATTTGCAGTCAGAAAGGCTGGCAGGCCGCATTGGATGCCCCTAGCGGCGCTCGCCTGCCTGGGAGGCGTTTTATACGGGCTGTCCCATTGGCTGGCAGGGCACCTCGTATTTAAAATGTATCTGGCGGTGCTTGCTACCGGACTGTTTATGCTCACATATTTGGATTTGTCAGTTATTAGGGCGTTCGTGCTGGCCTTTGTATTCCGCTGCTTGATTGTAGTTGTAGATTATGCGGGGATCGCGTTTGTCCTGTATTTTATGGCGGATTACCAGCCATTGATCAAATTGTATCTGGCGGTTGCGAATATTTTTTGCAAACTGTGCTCCTTTTTTCTGATTTTTGCATTCAACCGGATTTTTCAAAAGCATAGCGGGGATATTATGCAGATGGAAGACCGGCTGAGGTTTTCGCTGTTTCCAGTGTTTTCCATAGTTATGCTTGCCGCGGTTATCGCGGCCTACCAGTATGTGGAATGGCCGCAGCAGGCGGATATCCTAGTGATTATTGCCGTTGGGCAGCTTGGGATGAACATATTTGTCTATTACCTGCTTGAAAACCTGCTAAAACGGGAGCAGAAAATACGCCAGGAAAAACTAAGCATTATGGAAACAGGCAGCCAGATAAAAATGTACCAGGCAGTTTCTGAAAACTACAACAGGCAGAGGAAACAGGTGCATGAATTTAAAAATCAGATATTATGTATTGAAGGGCTGTTGTCGCAAAAAAAGTATGACAAGGCGCAGGAATATGTCAGGGGGATATCCGGCAGGTTGGAGCTAGAAACGAATATTATTCAGACAAACCATCCGATTATCAACGCGATTTTAAATATGAAGTACAAAGAAGCGCAGGAAAAAGGGATAGTGTTCGCCGCAAAAGTAAATGATTTGTCCGGTATCTGGCTGGAAGACGCAGATATCGTAGTGATTTTGTCAAATTTGCTCGACAACGCGATGGAAGCAGCTGAACAATGTGAGAAAAAACGGGTTATTTGGTTGAAATTTGTAATCGAAGGAGGCGCCGTCCTTTCTGTAAAAAATACGTATGCGCAAAAGCCGGTTGTAGAAGGCGGAAAATTTATAACCGGCAAACCAGAAAAAGATTTTCATGGGATAGGATTGCAAAATGTTGCTAACACAGTAAAAAAATACGACGCGTCTTATACAGTAAAATACGAGGGCGGCGAATTTCTAGTTTCTGTTTTCATTCCCTGCCAAAGCGGATAGAAAAAACAGTTTGTGGCGGGCCGTTTTTTGAGTTATAATATGGGACGGGAGGAATGCATATGGACCAGCCATTGTATAAGAAAATTTTTGAATCCAGCCCCTTGGGAGTTCACCTTTCGTTTTGTACGACCCCGGGGGGATACCATCCGTTTCACTGGCATGAAGAAATGGAGATGCTCTATCCGTTAAACGGCGAGGCGGATATTACCGTGGGCCACCAGACGTACCGGCTGCCCAAGAAAAACGTTACTGTAATAGAGCCGTATAAAATCCACAGTACCTATGCGCATGACGATTCTTCCATGAGCCTTCGCATCCGTGTATCCAAAGAACATCTACAAAATTATGTGCCTAATATAGACGCCTACCGGATTCACTGTATTCCGGACGATATTACCGAAGAGCAGTTTTCGGAATATTATAAAATCTGCGACTTGCTTGCGGAGCTGACGCGCCTGTATATGTATGACGCCGTATCTTTTCGATTGGAGGCGGAAGGGCTGATCTTGCAGACGGTTGCCCGCCTGCTGCGCTATTTTTCTGTTCAAAGCGCGCCGGATGTATCTGCGACAGACCCATTGACGGTGGAGCGCATTCATATGGTAATCCGGTATGTAGAAGAGCATTATCAAGAATCGGTTTCTTTACAGGATGCGGCAGCGTACCTGGGCATCAGCCGGGAATATTTTTGCCGGATGTTTAAAAAAAATATGGGGAAGTCTTTTTTGCAGTATGTAAATGAAGTACGTTTATCGCAAATATACAGTGAATTGCAGTCGACTAGCCTTCCGATTTCGGAGATTATGGAAAAAAACGGTTTTACAAACCAGAAGCTGTTTAACCAGTCGTTTAAAAAAATGTACGGATGTACGCCTTCTTCGATACGGAAATCAAAATTTGTACTGGACAAATAATCCTGACTTGTGTTATGATACAGAATAAAATAAGGAATTAAATATCGTATACTTAATAAAACGAAGACGTTTTGCTTTTAGCAAGGCGTCTTTTTGTCTTTTGGAGGGAAAACATGAAACGTGGATTAGATTTTGTAGATCAGAAAATCATTGGTTTATTACAGGAAAACGCAAGGATGACGTTAAAAGAAATCGCGGGCAGGGTATACTTATCCTCCCCGGCTGCGTCCGCGAGGATCGACCGGCTGGAAAAAGAAGGGTATATTACTGGGTTTCATGCTAGCATCAACCGGGAACTGATTGGTTATAATATCAAGGCGTTTGTCAACCTGGTAGTAGAAGCCGGGTTGAGGGAGGAATTTATCGCCGCAATGAAGCGGTGTAAAAATGTCGTTGAGTGCAACTGTATCACAGGGGATTATGCGATGTTGTTGGAAGTAATTTATCCGAATACAGAAGAGTTGGAAAAATTTGTTTGCAGGCTGCAAAAATACGGCAAAACGCAGACGCAGATTGTATTTTCAACTGCAGTGGAGCACCGGGAGCTGCTGCCGGATGCAGAAGTGGAGCTGGCGGGATAACCTGGCGTATTGGCAGCTAGAGCGTGTTTGAAAAATCATTTCTGCTTCTCCATAGCATACTTGCCGAAGTAACAAACAGTACTATAATTGTGAAAAAACCTGGGTTTCTTTTCACGGGGTGGGGATATCCCTTAAAAATGAGAACTAATAGGTTGTTATCCAGCAGTTAAATTCTGGAACAGTTTTTAAGTTTTGTGTTACCCGGACGCTGGAACCA
>CASUON010000371.1 GCA_949457475.1 uncultured Lachnospiraceae bacterium | reverse complement strand
GCGTGTTTGAAAAATCATTCCCGCCATCTGCCGGAAAGCATTTTTCAAACACGCTTTACAAAAAAGCGAGTGTATGGAAAAAGCGGATATACCGGAAAGAAGCGAATGACAAAAAGAGAGCAGATTGGGAAGAAGAAATGAAAGTATGGAAAGAATGTTTACCGGGAAGGGGCGCTTGTGTGGACAATATGGGTAAAACAAGGAAATTAAGGCTCCATATCGGGTGCGGGGATAAATATTTGCCCGGATTTTTACATTATGACGTCCGGATGGCCGGGGAACATATCGATTATATAGGGCGGGCAGAGGAGCTGCATGTATTTGCCGACGGCTCTTTAGATGAAATATACGCCTGCCATATTGTGGAGCATTTTGGCAGGCATGTGATAGACCAGGTGCTTCAGGAATGGAACCGCGTTTTAAAAGTGGGGGGGGTATTGCGTATCTCCGTCCCGGATTTTGAGGCAATTACAGAGGAATATAAACGCACGCATAACTTGCCCGGCTTGATCGGGCTTTTATATGGCGGGCAGACGTATGAATATAATTACCATTATATGGCTTATGATTTTGATTCGTTGGGGGAGAAACTAGAACGCGCAGGGTTTTGCGGTATCGAACGCTATGACTGGCAGGAGTTTTTGCCAGACGGTTTTGATGATTATTCAAGGGCGTACCTCCCGCATATGGATTTTGAAAATGGGCGCTTGATGTGCTTAAACGTAGTATGCCGGAAAAATTTTTTGCACATGGAGAAACATGGAAAAAAGAATAGATAATGAAAGAATGATAGAAATGATAATGAAAGAATGATAGAAATGATAACGAAAGAATGATAGAAATGATAATGAAAGAATGATAGAAATGATAATGAAAGAATGATAGAAGTGATAATGAAAGAATAATAGGAATGATAATAGAAATGATAATAGAAACGTGAAGAGAGAAAGAAAAGGGGGCTGTGTAATTATGAAACAGAAAAAACAAGTCCTGGCCAAACGGCTTGCCGTCTATCTTTACCAGATACCGATCCGCATCATAAACGGCATTAATTTTAAGGCAAGGTCGGTGAAATGCCTGGGTAATTTTAGGGCGGATGGGATACTGAAAATACGCAATACTGGAACGATACAGATCGGTTCGGACTGTTTTTTTAAAACCGCGCCCCATACGAGCGATATTGGGCAGTACCAGCGGACTTCGATTATCTGCCGCGGGGGGGTATCGCGATTGGCAGCCATGTCGGCATGTCGCACTGCTGTATTAACGCGAGGCTTAGCGTCACGATAGAAGACGGGGTATTGATTGGCGGCGGGGTATGTATTTATGACAACGATTTCCATTCCATTGCGTACAAACGTAGGGCGGCAGCTTTTGACGACACTTATGGCAGAGCGCCCGTCCGAATAAAAAAAGGCGCGTGGATCGGCGCAGGCGTTTTTATTTTAAAGGGCGTGACCATTGGCGAGCGGTCGGTGATCGCGGCGGGCAGCGTCGTAACAAAGGATGTGCCAGCGGATGAAATCTGGGCGGGCAATCCTGCGAAGTTTATTAGAAAGATTGCACAGTAGAAATTGAGAGTAAAAAAAACGGCGATAAATATGCTGGTTGGCTGGGGGACGCAGGCGGTCAAAATTCTTGGCGGGTTCTTTGTCCGGACCGTATTTATCCAAATGTTATCGAAAGAATACCTGGGGCTTGACTCCGTATTCGCTACGGTTTTGCAGCTTTTGTCTTTCGCGGAGCTTGGGCTTGGCGCCGCGGTTTTTACATCGCTGTATGAGCCGATCGCAAAAAAAGAATACCGCAGGCAGGTGGCGATTGTGTTTTACGCGAAGCGGCTGTTTCGGTGGATCGCGGTTTTTACCATGGCCACCGGCATACTGTTGACGCCGTGTTTGCCTGCGTTGATTAAAAATATGCCGGATATCCCGTATATCCGGGCTATTTACCTGATGTTTGTGTTAAACACGTCTATTTCTTATTTGTCGGCGCATTATTCGGCGTATCTGATTGCGGACCAAAAAACGTATGTGACGCGGCTGGCGCATAATCTGTCTTACCTGCTGATGCTTTTGTGCCAGTACGTTGGGCTGGTGCTGACGCACAATTATTTTATCTACCTGTTTTTCCAGGTCTGCGCGACTGCGGGAGAGGCGTTTGCCTATGTTTTTTATATCAGGCGCCGGTATCCCTGCCTACTTGCCTACCGGCAGGCGGCGCTGGCAGGGGATGAGAAAAAAAGGATGCTCAAAAACATGAGGTCGCTTGCCTGTTATAAAATTGGGCAGGTCATCGTGGCGTCGACGGATACGATGCTTCTATCCAGCTTTGTAAGCCTGGCTGCCGCCGGCGTCTATTCCAACTACTATATGATTATTATGGCGGCGCAGTCCCTCTTGGGGCAGCTGTTTCAGGCGATGGTTGCAAGTATTGGGAACCTGCACGTGAGCACGGCGGCCCAAAAACAGGAACAGGTATATGAATCCACGCAGTTTCTTGCTTTTTTTGCTTATGGGCTTTGTTCGGCCTGTTTGTTTACCAGCATCAACACGGTGATCCGCATCTGGCTGGGGGAAGGGTTCCTTATGGGCCGGGAGACGGTCATTGTTCTTATGGTAAATTTCTTTTTGCAGGGGCTAAGGGGAGCCAATACGGCGTTTTTATACGGATGCGGATTATATGACGAGATCCGGTATACGGCGTTGGCCGAGGCGGTATTGAATTTTTTTATTTCCCTGGTGCTGGTGCAAAAGATTGGCATTACGGGAATCTTCGTGGGGACGGCAGCCGCGTATCTAGCTACCGGATTTTGGAAAGAGCCGGACGTTTTATACCGGTCTGTGTTCCAGCAGCCCGTATGGAAATATTGGAAGCATTACGGATGCTACGCGCTTGTCTCGATGGCAGGGATGGCTGCTATGTGGCGGGCGCACGACCTGGTTGGGGAATGCAACCTTGCCGGGATTGCCTGCGCAGACCTTGTATATAGTATTGTATTTCTGGCTGTTGTGTTTGTGCTGTTCCGGAAAAAAGAATATGTGAAGTATTTTCGGAGGCTATAAAGAATATGCGAAGTATTTTCGGAGGCTATAAAAAACATGTGA
>CASUON010000370.1 GCA_949457475.1 uncultured Lachnospiraceae bacterium | reverse complement strand
AATTACCAGTTCCTGTTAAAACAGGTTCAGACACAAGCTTTCAAAGTCCTGGCTGGCGATGATGTGTGTGGCGGGGGCAATTTGTTCCGGCAATTTTCAGATTTAAAAAGCAACCAGATAAAATCTTATATTCGAATGGATTTCATAGATGGAAAAGTGACGTGTAATGTAAAAAACCTGGAACTGTATTTTTATAATAAATATTTTGTAAAAGGGCGCAAGGACCAGTTAAAGGCGTTTCGAAGCGGCGGATATTTTCATACGCCTTCTACGATACATTTATTGGACCTTTACAAAAAAGCAAAGTGTGAAAAGTTCCAGTCAGAATTTGTTTTATTTGAAGATGACCCGGCATGGTATTGTATGTTAAAAAATGAAGCGGAAGTGCAGGTACGATTTATGGACGAATGTATTGTACTTTATCGAATGCATGACCAGTCGGTCAGCCAGGGAAATAAACAAAGCAGCCAGATATTTGCAAAAGAATTGAAACGTTTAAAAGCTGCGTATATCAAAGATGCGTCCGGCTTTGAAAAGATCCGGTACCAGTGTTTTATCAGCAATCTGCCTAAATATGTAAGGGTGGATAAATATTACGACCATGTGAAAAGGTATATCATTCATTTAAAGGTACATAAAAATCCAAAGTTCCTGGCGCTTTGCAAAAAAGCGGGAGATATGCAAGACAGGGAGCAGAGGTACTACGACCAGTATATCAAGATACGGAAAGATACATAAAGTTAGATGAGAGATGTTTACTAATAAAGGGGAATAAAAAACAGGAAAATGGGGCGAATGGAAAAATGAGAATTATCATATTATGTTTTTTAAAACTGGAGGAATTGCCGCCGGCAATTTCTTTGTTAAAAATACTGTCCAAAACATATCAACAGGCAGTAAGAGAATTACGCGACCGGTTTGTAATTGTGTTAATGGGGGGTGTTCGCCATATTTGTTAGAACTGCTGGAGCAATTTCCGGAAACGCAATATCTCGGTTTCTACCAGCCGCCGGGGCATTTAGAGTTGATAAAGTGCGCGGATATTGGCATATTGACTTATGTAGCTGATCAGGGTTCGATAAATCCAGTGTATTGTGCCCCAAATAAGATATGGGAATATGCAAAGTTTGGTATACCAATGTTGTGCAATGATATCCCTGGGCTGAGGTATACGGTGGAAGCCTATAGGATGGGGCGTTGCTGCGATATCGGTTCGGTAGAAGACATTAAGAAAAAATGATTGGAAATCTGCGCAAAACAAGAGGAAATGTCCAAGCAGGCAAAGCTGTTTTACGAAAGTGTGGATCTGGAACAATTGGTGAAGGGAGTGTTTTTATGACAGCAGGCGGAAGGAAACAGGATATAAAAATATCAGTGATTATGGCCGCCTATAATACAGAAAAATATATTGCGCAAGCCATTGATTCAGTTGTCAGCCAGACATATGGCAACTGGGAAATGATAATTGTGGATGACGGCTCTACAGACCGTACGCCGCAGGTTATAGCTGCCAAATCGGCAGTGGATAAACGTATAAAAGTACTGCGCCAAAGCCATGCGGGTACAGCAGCGGCAGCCAGGAAAAAAGCATTGGAATATGTGTCTGGTGATTTTGTGTATATTTTGGATTCGGATGATTATATCAGTACTTCGATGTTTGAACATTGTGTTTGGAAGATTCATTGTTGTCAACCGGATATTGTAGTTCCAAACTGCATTCATTTTAGCCGTGACCATGTTATATGGAAGAAATATCCGCCAGGCGGGGACTATGATCAAGTACTAAATGGAGAACAGGGGTTTGCGTATTCTTTGGACTGGAGCATCCACGGGCTGTTTTTCGTTAAGGCGGATTTAATAAAAGCAACTGGGATAGACGTAAAAATAATTAATGGGGATGAATTTTTAGCACGGAAATTATTGTTTCAGGCCAATAAGATTGTTTTTATCAATGACTGTTATTTTTATCGGTTTCATCAGGGCAGCACGACGAAAAGTAGGAAAAACGAAGCAAGGATGTTTGAAAGCCTGCTTACGGATAAGGATATCCATGCGTACGCAATTTCCCAAGGCATGTATGAGAGCTTAGTTTATAAGTGTTCCTATAAATTGGCGGCGTCTATGGTCAGTTATTCAATGTCTTATCTTTTGCATAGGGCGCATGCTAGTAGATATGAGCGCCGTTTTGAAATCAGTATATTAAAAGAGGTGTATGATTATATGATGTGCCATGCTAGCCAGATATACGATGGTAAATACCGTGTTTTTTTTGCAGCCGGTAGAGGGGGTTTTAATGGCTTCTTAAAAAGGGTGTCGGTTTATGCCGCGTATAAAAGATTGAAACAAAAATGCAAAGTATGAAAGGCAGTTATTACGGCCTATGGAAAGACCTAGTTTTATTTGCACTAAGTACTTTTATACCAAGGGCAGTCAGTTTTTTGTTTGTACCATTATATACAAACCGATTGTCAACGTATGAATACGGCATTGCGGATATGATTGGGACGACGGCTAGTTTGGCGGTATTGTTGTTTACATTTGACATTAATGACGCTGTTTTGAGATATACCATAGAGAATAAGCAGGATAAAAGGCCGTATTATATCGGATTTCAAGTAGTTTTCTGGAGCTTGGTTTTGGTTATGGCTGTTGTGTCTGCGAATATGTATTTTGCGTTTGTGCCAGTACCAGGGGAATACCAGCTTTTCTTTTTGATCCAGTATGGGCTGGCTGCAGTCTATGGGATGCAGGTTTCCTATTTACGCGCGACAGACCGGATTGTACTGCTGGCTGCAGCAAGTATGGTAAATACACTTGTTTCGGTGTTATGCAATATCCTGCTGCTTGTGATTATGGATTGGGGGATCACCGGGTATTTAACCTCCGCCGGAGCGGGCATGTTGGCGGCAAATATTATAATATTTAGAAAAATACATATCATAGGGCTTTTATCCGAAGGGAAAAGCCGGCAGCGGGGGCTAGCGATGGAAATGCTGTCATATAGCGTTCCGCTTGTGTCGTCAGGAATCGCATGGTGGATTAATTCTGCTTCTGATAGGTATTTTGTCATGTATTATCTGGGGGCTGGACAAAATGGGATTTATTCGGT
>CASUON010000369.1 GCA_949457475.1 uncultured Lachnospiraceae bacterium | reverse complement strand
CAGGCGGCAGTGGAAACGCAGGCGGCAGCAGTACAGGCGGCAGTGGAAACGCAGGCGGCAGCAGTACAGGCGTCGGCAACGCAGGCAGCAGTGCAGGCGGTAGCAGTAGCGGCGGCAGTGGCAACGCCGGAAACGCGGGCGGAGACGGCGATCGCGCGTTAATGCCGGATGGTGGAAGTTTTGTAGTAGAATAGGCGTCAACGCCACAACGCAGGCGACGACGGCGACCGTGTGCTAATGCCGGATGGTGGAAGTTTTGTAGTAGAATAGGCGTCAACGCTGCAACGCAGGCGACGACGGCGATCGCGCGTTAATGCCGGACGGTGGAAGTTTTGTGGTAGAATAGCCGGCAACGCCACAACGCAGGCGACGGCGGCGACCGTGCGCTAATGCCGGACGGCGGAAGTTTTGTAATAGAGTAGGCGGCAACGCCGCAATGATAGATAGAACAGGAGGGGGCCATGCTTTCATACGCTTTTTTATCGAGGCCCGGGGAGCGGGATCATAATGAGGATTATATAGGGATGCAGCACAAGGGGGAGTCCTATTGTTTTATCCTCGCCGACGGCTTGGGCGGCCACGGCGGCGGGGATGAGGCGTCCCGCATTGTGGTGGAAGGCATACGCGCCGATTTCGCTAGGAACGGCGCAGTGTCGCCGGACTATTTAAAGCGGTGTTTTATGCTGGGCCAGTGGCTGCTGTTAGAATCGCAGAAAAAACAGCACCGCAACATGGAAATGAAAACGACGCTGACCGTCCTTTTGGCAGGCCCAGGCGGGGCGCTGTGGGGGCATATCGGGGATTCCAGAATCTATTACTTCCAGGATAAAAAACTAAAACTGCGCACGCTAGACCACAGCGTGCCGCAGATGCTGGTAGCGGCGGGCAAGCTGAAAGAAAAACAGATCCGGGGCCATGCTGACCGCAACCGCCTGCTGCGTGTAATGGGCGTCGAATGGGAAGAACCGCAGTATGAAATTGCGCAGGGCATAGCGCGCGGCGGTGGAGAAGCATTTTTGCTCTGTTCGGACGGCTTCTGGGAGTGGGTGCTGGAAAAGCAGATGCAGCACGCGCTGAAAAAAGCGGATACACCGAAGGAGTGGCTGGAGGCCATGGAGCAAGTAGTGTTAAAAAACGGGACAGGGAAACATATGGATAATTATTCGGCAGTGGCGGTATTTTTCTAAAACGGAAGGCGAGGGGAGGCAGACCATGAAGGTTCAAATTGGCAATGGCGGCAGTAGCGGCATGGCACGAAAGAAAATAGGAGGGAGAAATAGAATTTGGAAAAAGCCGGCGGCTATGCTGCTGGCCGGCATATTGCTGGCAACAAGCGTATCCGCGCCTGGCGGGGCAATGCAGACGGCAGCCAAGCCAAAGCGGCAAAAATCTGCCAGGACTGCCGCGCAGGGCGTCCATGTAGCGTACCATTCCAAAGAAGAAATTCGCAAATATGTCAAAGAAAACGGCGCCACATTAAAAGACCCGCTCGAATATGCCAAAGACCCGGTAGCGTCGCCGCCGTATGACCCTGGCAAGCTGTCGGATCAAACGCAGCAGTCAGCGTTACATATGTTAAAGCAGATTCGTTATATCGCGGGGCTTTCCGACCAGGTATCCTTATCGGACGCGTATTGCGAAGCCGCGCAGGCGAGCGCGTTTGTGAATTATGTAAATAGAAAGATGTCGCACAATCCCAAAAAGCCAGAGGGCATGGATGACGCGCTATACCAAACCGCATGCGAAGGGGCAAAAAAGTCCAACCTGGCAAGCGCGTCATGGAAACGCAGCCTGAATGAGACGCTGATAATGTCCTGGATGGAGGATGGGGATGAATATAATATTGACGCGGTAGGGCACCGCAGATGGCTGTTGAATCCAAGTATGAAAAAGGCCGGGTTTGGAGCGGCTGGCAGCAATAAGGAGACATACAGCAACATCTATGCCCATGACCAGACAAACAGCGGCGCGTCGGAAACCGGCGTTATATGGCCTGCGCAAAATATGCCGACGGAATATTTTTCGAAAGAGTTTCCATGGAGCATCAGCCTGGGGAAAACGGTCGATGAGAGTAAAGTGCGCGTAACGCTGACCAGGGCGTTAGACCATCACGTATGGGAGTTTTCCAAAGACACTTCAGACGGGGCTTTTTATGTAAACAACGAGCTGTATGGACAGCCTGGATGCATTATTTTCCGCCCGTCCGGCGCGGAAGGATACGAAGACGGGGATGTTTACCAAGTAGAGATAACCGGATGCGGCGATCCGATTTCCTACACGGTAAATTTCTTCGACCTGGACAAAAAAGTACAGATCAAATTTGACGCGGCCGGCGGGCAGCCGGTTGAGGATATGGTAGTTGACGCAGGCGGCGTACTGCGGCAGCTCCCGCAGACGACGAGGGACGGGTATCTGTTTGAAGGCTGGTATACTGCCAAAACAGGCGGGACGAAGCTGGAAACAACAACCGTGCTGGAAAAGGACGCGACCTATTACGCGCATTGGAAAGCAGTGGAAATAAGCGGCATCTCTGCGGAATTTCTACGGGAATGCGTAATTATACAGACCGGCTATCAACTGGCGGCAGAGGATTTCCGTGTGACCGCCGTTTATACAGATGGAAACAGCCGTATTATAGATGGGTATACGATAGATGACTGTGAATTGCAAAAAGGGGAAAATACCGTAACCGTCCGTTATGGCGCAAAGACAGCGACAGTAGTCGTACTCGCGGTAGCCGTGGAATCGTGCAGCGCGGTTTATACCGGAGGAAAGAAGCCGGCCGGGACGACAAAGCTGGAAGATACGGACGTCCGGCTGCTGGCGTCCCTTTCGGACGGGGAAGAAATGACTGTCCGTTATCCCGCATACAACATCGATCCTTTTGTGATCCGGCCGGGGGTAAATATGTTGACCGTTCGTTTCGGGGGAAAGGCCGCTACCTTTGAAGTGGAAGGATACGACGAAGGACCCGGCGGGCAGACGGTATCCGTGCAGTTCGACGCGCGGGGCGGCAGCCCGGCGGCAGGAAAGAGCGTAGCAAAAGGAACGCCGGTCGGTGCGTTGCCCGCAACGGCAAAAGCAGGATATACGTTTGACGGCTGGTATACGCA
>CASUON010000368.1 GCA_949457475.1 uncultured Lachnospiraceae bacterium | reverse complement strand
GCCCTGAAAATGCCGCTGCGGGCTGGATACGCCCACTTCCGGGGAGGTATTTGTAAAAGGGAAAGGGCTCTCGCAGATGAAGGAAGAAGAGCTTGCGATTTTCCGCAGGCGCAAAATCGGCTTTGTTTTCCAGGCGTTCAACCTGATATCTTCGATCAATGTATGGGAAAATATCGTGCTCCCGCTTGGCCTGGACAATCAAGAAGCGGATGAAGCGTATATAAAGGATATTATTTTGACGCTTGGCATGGAACGCCGGATGCAGCATCTGCCAAACGCATTATCCGGCGGGCAGCAGCAGCGGGTGGCGATTGCGCGTGCGCTGGCGGCAAGGCCGGATATCGTCTTTGCGGACGAACCGACCGGGAACCTGGATTCCCGTACGAGCGACGAGGTGATCGCGCTATTGAAAATGACGGCGCGAAAATACGGGCAGACGATCGTTATGATTACGCATGATGAAGATATCGCGCAGGTAGCGGACCGGATACTGGTCATCGAAGACGGCAGGGTGGTGAATTTTGAATGAAAATAGAAAAAAAGACGATCGCAAATATCGCGCTGAACAATGATAAAAGGAACAGGGCCAGAAGCATTTTGATTATGGTATCCATATTTCTATCGACCGTGCTGCTGACAGTAATTTGTACGTGCGCCTACGGCATGATAAAATTCCAAAAGGCAAACGCGTCGGTAAATTATGGCAGCTATTATGGAACATACCGGTTTGTGGATACCGGGCAGCTGCAGGAAATGCGCCGCCGCAGTGAATTTGAGCTGCTAGGGCTGACGGCGCAATCCGGTATCATTGACAGCCCGTATGACGTGAGCTTTCTTATGGTGGACCAGAACGCGGGGGATATGATGAATGCGTCGCGCCAGCTTGCCGAAGGGGCGTTTCCACAGGCGGAAGACGAGGTTGCCGCGCAGGCGGGGTTTTTTGAAAGTATTGGCTATCCGGGCGCGGCCGTCGGGGATACTGTGACGTTTGGCTGGCGCAAAAATATGGAAGAAAAATACCATGTGCGCCAGTTTACTGTCAGTGGGATATTAAGTACGAAGGAAACGCCTGTGCGCCAGACCGCATATACCGTATACGCTTCGCCTGCGTTTTATGAAAAGCAGTTTTCGCAGCACGAAAGGCGGTATTCGGTTTTGTTCCGCCTCGCCCAGGGGGTGCCCATTACGAATGACGATGCGCAGGAAGTGTTGGAGCAGCTGGCAAAAAAGTGCGGGATTGGCAAAAAATACGTGTCTGTCAACAGCATCTACTTGCTATGGACGCTTGACCCGGGGTATGAAACAATCTATGTATGCGTATTTATAGCTATGATTGTAATTGTGCTGTCCGTAGTCGTTATCTACAACATTTTCCAGGTAGGGATTGTACAAAAAATTCAAGAATACGGAAAAATCCGCGCGCTTGGCGCTACGAAAAAACAGATGCGCAGGCTGATCTACAACGAAGGGATGTACCTTGCCGCCTATAGCATCCCGGCGGGCGTACTGGCAGGCTTTGTACTGTCATGGGCAAGTTTCCACTGGCTGGTGAAAAAGGGCAGGGAGGCGGCCGGCATGATGGAATATGTCGAAGTGCCTTTGTTCCATGTCCCGGTGCTGCTATTTGGCGCTTTTTTAGCGTTTGGGACGGTATGCCTGGCGCTACGCAGGTCGGTAAAAGTCGTTGCCTCGATATCTCCGGTAGAAGCAGTCCGCTATCAGGAGGGGAGCGGCAGGCCGTCGGCCGGCATCCGCAAGGGGCGCAAAAACCTTACCGTGGCGTCGCTGGCATTTTCCAGCCTGTCGGCAAACCGCAGGCGCACCATTACGACCGTTCTTACCATGGGGCTTTCTTGCGTCTTGTTTGTTACGCTGACAAACTGCGTCGGAAATATAGATACCGTTTACGAAGCGAGAAAGAGCGTGCCTTACGGCCGTTTCCAGATTGCGCTGGATTATTCGATCGGCGATAAGGCGTATCCGGAAAATAACCTGGACGCGGTACTAAAGGATAACCCGTTAAATGAAGGGCTGATGCAAAAAATCCGGGCGATCCCAGGCGTAACGGATGTGCGCACGGCGGATATTCTGTTTGCAGATGTAAACGGGAAACAGGAAAACGTCATTGTATTTGACGAAGACTTTTTTGCATGGACGAAAAAGCAGGGGGGCGTGGTTGGCGCGCTTGCCTACGAAGACAGCGCCAAAGAAGACCTCTTTTACTACTGCTGGTCGCATTTTCTGGAAGACGAAGGCGTTGTGATCGACAGCCCGTTATCCATAACGTTTACAAACGGCAGCGACGTAGTGCGTGCGGACGGGGTGGTAAAGGGCTCTTTCGGGAGTGCGGACGCATCCTGGGCGATTACCAGGCAGCAGTATGAACGGATGGGCTTTTCCGGTGCGTCAGCCGGCTGGCTGTGGGTAGACTGCGACAAAGGGGCGGACGCGGACGTGCGCCGCAGTTTGCAGGGCCTGCTGGAGGGCGTTTCGCATACCGAGCTGACGGCTTACCAGGATGTGCTGGACAGCACGGTGAGCGGGGCCGTGACCATGAAAGTGGCCTGTTATCTGTTCCTTGGCATTATCGGGCTGATTGGGTTTATGAACATGGCGAATACGATTATTATGAATATTATTACGAAAAAACAAGAATACGGAGTCTTGCAGGCGGTGGGCATGACCAACCGGCAGATGAATTTCAGCTTGCAGCTGCAAGGGATTTTCATCACGGCAGGGACGGTGCTGGTAGCGGTTGCCGCAGGCCTTCCAGCAGGCTACGCGGTATTTGTCTATGCGAGTAAAAACGGCTACTTTGGTATGAACCGCTACCATGTCCCGTTTGTGGAAATCGGCGGCATGGTTTTGGCGATTACGCTGCTGCAGATTGGGCTTTCGTACCTTTTGAGCCGGAATTTGAAACGGGAATCGCTGATTGAAAGGATTCGGTATCAGGGGTGACGAACTTCCAAATAAGCCGGATTCCGTTACCGTGAAGCTAAAGGCTGAGTAATGAATTGGTTGCTTTTAACGGGGGTGGGATATGCAGGAGATACTATAAAAAGAAAAAAATAGGTTGTTATCCAACAAACCGTGCATATTTTTGTATCCCGGACGC
>CASUON010000367.1 GCA_949457475.1 uncultured Lachnospiraceae bacterium | reverse complement strand
TACGGCTGCCGTTTGCAGGGTATGACGGACGTGGCGTTTACGGTAGTGGACGTACTCGGCTACCTGGATGAGATACCGGTATGCGTCGGGTATGAGATCGACGGGCAGACCGTTACGGAATTTCCGACTACGGCAAAGTTGAAACAGGCAAAGCCGGTCTATGAAGTACTGCCGGGGTGGAAATGCGATATCGCCGGCATACGCAATTACGAAGAACTTCCGCAAAACTGCAGGAATTACATTGAATTTATCGAACGCAGGATCGGATATCCGATTACGATGGTATCCAACGGGCCGGCGAGGGAAGATATTATCTACCGGAAGTAACCGTGAAGTAGCTGCAAAGGGGAGAGGCCATATGATAAAAAATATTATCTTAGATGTAGGGATGGTACTGGTTGATTTCTGCTGGCAGGAACTGCTGGAAAAGATGGGGCTGCATGGCGCGGATATCGACGCCGTTGCGGACGCTACTGTGCGTTCGCCGGAATGGAACGAATATGACCGCAGCGTCTGGACGGATGAACAGCTGTTGGCATGTTTTAAAAAGAAAGCGCCGGATTACGAAGCGCAGATCCAGGAATTTTGGGACCGCACTGTGGAGTCGATCCGGCAGCGCCCTTATGCAAAAGAATGGATCAAGGAATTAAAAGCAGACGGACGGCGCGTATATATTCTATCCAACTATTCCAAAAGGACGTATGATCTAACTTGCCAAAACGGGCTGGATTTCCTACCTCTGGCGGATGGCGCGCTATTTTCCTTCGAGGTCGGGTACGTAAAGCCAGAGCCGGAAATTTATCATAAACTGATGGATAAATACAGCCTGGAACCGGCGGAGTGCCTGTTTATTGACGATAATGCCATAAACTTGGAATATCCTGCCAAAATTGGATGGCAGACCGTGCTGTTCCGCTCGTTTGCGCAGGTGCAAGACGATATGGACAAAATCATATCGGCGTAGGACGAAGCGTGATAAAACGCGGCCGTTCACAAAAAAAACATAATTTGAACGCGGTTTTAACACATTTTTCCGTTACTTTAATGATAAAAGCATTTTGGGGCAGGATGGGGTTTTGTAAAAGTTCTATCCTGCCGCCCGGGTGCGCAAGTCAAAAAAGGATAGGAGGAATGCCTGTAATGCCTGAAATATCTAAAATATCTAAAATGCCCCCAATGCCTGTTGGGCCTGACGAAAGCATATCTAATACATCTACGGTATCAAAAATCCCAGAAAACAAAAGCGAATCCAAAGCAGAACGACAAACGGCAGGCGAAGCCAAAATAGAACAACAAACAGTAAGCGAAGCCAAAATAGAACAACAAACAACAGGCGAAGCCAAAGCAGAAGACACATGTAAAAATAACGCTGTCATTGAAATTGAAATCAGCCATTTAACAAAAAAATACGGCAGCCATATAGCGGTAGACGATTTGTCCCTTACCATTGAAAAAGGGAAGATTTACGGCTTTTTAGGACCTAACGGCGCCGGAAAATCGACGACGATGAATATGATTACCGGGTATACGGGCGCTACGGAAGGAACGGTTAAAATCCATGGCTTTGATATTTTCATGCAGCCGGAAGAGGCCAAAAAATGTATTGGCTATCTGCCGGAGCTGCCGCCGTTATATACAGATATGACGGTCCAGGAATATTTGACATTCGCGGCGGAGCTGAAAAAACTGCCGCGGGGAAAACGAAGATCCTTTGTCCAGGAGGCCATGCAGCTTACGAAGATAACGGATGTAAAAAAACGCCTGATCCGGAACTTGTCAAAAGGCTACCGTCAAAGGGTTGGATTTGCGCAGGCTGTCTTAGGATATCCGCAAGTTATTATCTTAGATGAGCCTACGGTTGGGCTGGATCCGAAGCAGATCATTGAAGTACGCGAGCTGATCCGAAGCCTTGGCAGGCAGCATACCGTCATATTAAGTTCCCATATTTTATCAGAAGTAAAGGAAGTCTGCGAACATATCTTCATCCTGGCAGGCGGCAGGCTGGTCGCCAGCGACACCACGCACAACCTGATAAGCCGCATGTCGGGCGAACAGGAGCTGCGGCTGCTGTTAAAAGGGGAAATAGACGCTGTTAGGCATGTCCTGCAAGGAGGCGGCATGCAGCTTTCAGACGACCGTTTTTCCATTGCGCAAAGCAGTGAAAGCGGCTGCTGCCAGGCCATCTTAAATACCGTACAGGGGGAGGACGTCCGGGAACAGGCATTTTACGCGTTTGCGGCCGCGGACATCCCAATCCTTGAAATGCGAAGCGGCGGAAGGTCTTTGGAAGAGGTATTTTTAGAGCTGACCAACCAAAGCGGCATGGAAAACGAGATTTTGCGGGAGCATACGCAAAGTGGGGAGGAAGCGCAAAGCGAAGCAAGCCTGCCGGAAAAAGGCGCCGAAGCGCAAAGCGAAGCAAGCCTGCCGGAAAAAGGCGCCGAAGCGCAACTTAGAGAAATAAAAGGACAGGAGGCGGAGTAATATGTGGGCAATATTAAAAAGGGATTTCAAAGCGTGCTTCCAGTCTGTGATCGGATGGCTGTTTCTGGCGGCGACGCTGGCGTTTTATTTTCTGTATTTTTATGTATATAACCTCTCTTATGGGTATCCGTACATCACGTATTCGTTAAATTCCATGACATTTTTATTCCTTGTCACAGTTCCGGTTTTGACGATGCGCATCCTGGCGGAAGAGCAGCACGCAAAAACCGACCAGCTGATTTTGACGGCGCCGGTTAGCATAGGAAAAATTGTTGTCGGAAAATATTTGGCGCTTGCGGCGGTATTTACGGCCGCGATGGCGGTAATCGGGCTGTCTGCACTGCTGCTTGGCCGGTTTGGCGCCGTAGGGTATAAAGAAAGCTATGCGGCGCTTTTGGGGTTCTGGCTGTATGGGCTGACTTGCATCGCAATCGGTACGTTTGTCTCTTCCCTGACCGAGAGCCAGGTGATTGCAGCCGTATTGTCCTTTGTCTTTTTATTTATCGGGTATATGATGGGTTCGGTCACCCAGCTAATTTCGTCCTCCGGCAACCTGCTGACCAGGATATTAAACTGCTACAACCTGACTGACGGGCTGGACCACCTTTCAAACGGGGAGCTGGATTTGACGGCGGTAGCCTACTATA